>JBKCLM010000078.1:0-3946 GCA_046300655.1 Chloroflexota bacterium
ATTGATTGGCGCCACGCTTGTTCGGCCCCGGCCAAATCAAAGTGCTCCATGCGCATCACGCCGAGATGCAATAGGGCATACCAGTTTGAGGATGTGTGTGGATGTAATGCGAGTAGATCATGCCATTCGGGCTGAACCATCCACTCGCCAGGGAGATGCTGAGGGTCTTGGGTAGGAAATTGGCCGTTATACAATAGCGTGTGCCATTTGAATTGCTCCGTCCCGAGTGTTGACTCGGGGAATGACCACGATGCAGGGAGTGCTGGCGCACCTTGTGCAAATCGTCGTGCGTTCTCGAGTGCACCCCAGCCTGAACCCGTATGAAGAATGGAAGTGACGTTTTGGTTGGCGAGTTGTGTGCAGGCGGCATCAAGCTGTGCCAACTGCGCGGGTGACAATCGTGTCTTGAGTTGCGTATCAACATGTTGCCAGGCGGTATGCCAATCGGGGTGGTGCACCTGAGCGGCGGCGCTTTCGAAATAGCCAAACACCTGCGTCCACTGCCAATCGGCATGTGCAGGCATCTCGAGGCCATGGAGCTGAGATGGAGCCAGTCCGGCTTGAATCTCAAGATAGTCGTGCCCGCCAGGGGCTAAGAACTCCTGCCAGTGCCGACCCCCTTGGTGCGTCCCCCAACAAAACATCTTGCGGTAGCGCAACATGGGCGTCGAAGCCTCAATGAACCCTGTGCCGTCGGCGTCTAGCGCGGCCTCCCACGGCATATCGGCCTCGTCTGGTTGAAAGAAATACTCGCTGGCGGCGTGCGCGTTCAGTGAATACGACGCATCCTGTCCCTTGAATGTGCCCAAATGCGGCATGGCGCCGTATCCGAACTGCGATTCATCTGCAGTTAAATCGGTATAAATTACATGGTCGGTCGGGGCCAGCACGCGCACGTTGAGCGCCTCGTTGACGGCCGTGTTGGTCCACCAGTATGTTGAGGTTGGTTGGGAATTCGGGTTGATGATGCGGGGATGTGCGATGAGCCATGTGGAGCCCTCTGGCAAATAAAAGTCAATCTGCCAGCAGATGTTTTTGCAACGCTCGTATTCATACAGGCGCAGGCCTGGTTCGCCATCGATTCCAGTAATCTGGCCCGCAAAAATCGGCGAGCAGGTGGCAAAGGTGTGCCCATATTGACTGACGTTCCACTCGATACCACCCGAGAACCAGGCGTTGCGAACAGCCAAATTGGCCGGTTGAAAGACTGGATTGCGATTGAGTAACTCGCGGTTGGTCGGTTTGTGCAGGAGTGACCACAAGCGGCCACCAAGGGCTGGCATGAAGGTGGCTTTGAGGATGTCGTTTTCGAGCACAATGGATTGATATGTGGTCTGTTCACGCTGTCGTGTGTAGTTGTCTTGCATGCGGTAGGGCAATACGCGCACCCCACATTCGTGGCCGAGCAGATGGTGTTTGTGGATGGGTAACGACTCATGTACGGCCACGTGGCGATGCGGATTGCGATCGCGGAAGAGTGGCAAGGGGTTCTCTGCGCCAAGCACTACGCCTGGCATCTCCAAGGGCTCAATGCGTAACGTGGTCATGGGGTGCTCCAGATGATGATGCATGTGTGCGATACTACAGTTCTTTCACCAAATGAGGTAAGTGCCGTAAATCAACATGTGCATCTTATGTATCGATAATCCCGTAGTGCTTGCTGATAAGTTTGACGAGCGCTCGGCTTGTGTCGTGACTATCAACCACATAGTGCATCCGCGTCTTCGTGAACCCGACGGAAATGCCTGATGCGGGATCAGCATAGCCAATTGACCCGCCTGCACCAGGGTGGCCGAATGCGCTAAGGCGTGGTGGCATTTTGTTGTTAACGCCACCGAGCCAAAAGCCGAGCCCGAACGCAGCCGCATACCCGAGCGTCTGATCGAGTGCGAGGCGTTGCACGGATGTCGCTTGGGCGATGCGTGTGTGGGGTAGTAATCGCACACCATCAATACCATCACCAATGAGGCTGGCATAAAAGCGCGCAAGGGAGCGAGCATTGACCATCAGGTTTGCAGCAGGCAATAATCCACGCTGGTAGGCCGGGTGATTCGCGACACGTGCAGGGTCAGCCCATGTCCCACTTCCGGTGATGTGTGGCAGATTGTGGCTAATTCGTGCAGCATGCGCGAGTTTTGCCTCTGGTGGCCCAAAAAACAAGTTGTCTATGCCAAGTGGTTGGTTGATTTCGTCAATGACGAATTGGGCCAAGGTACGTCCATCCACGCGCCGCAGTACTTCGCCGAGTGGCCAACCGTAGGTAATGCCGTGATAGGCAGGGATTGCGCCCGGTGTGCTCTTGAGTGGCATGTCAGCTACTTTGGCACACATGAGTTGCCAATCGCCCAGCTCCTCGATGGTAGCCTCTGGGGTGTCTGGGATACCAGCGGTATGCGCAAGGACGTGACGAATAGTGATGGCTGATTTCCCGTGTTTGCCGAACTCGGGCCAATAGCGTGCAATCGGGTCATCGTAGTCGATGAGTCGCCGTTCGGCGAGGATGTGCATGGCAATCGCCGTGACCCCTTTGCTCACGGACCAGACGAGCACCAAGTCGTCTGCATGGAGTGGTTCGCCAGCGTCGTTTTTTGTGCCGACGGTCAAATCGGTGATGCAGTGCCCATGTCGATAGACACATAACTGCATGCCCTCTTCGGTGCCGTCATCGACCATATGCTGCATCTGCTGTTGCAGGAGTGATTGGAGTTGATGATTGATGGTCATGGTATGTTCTCTACTCTTCGGGAATACCCAAATGCGCACGGATAGCCTTGGCGACCACCATGTTGATGGGCAACAAATCAACGTTATGGTTCATGTTGGTCTTTGTCAGCGCAAAGGCAAATTCGTGTTCAGGGTCAGCAAACGCAATCGAGCCGCCCCAACCGCCATGCCCGAAGATACCACGACGCTTGCTCATAGCCGAATCGTCGACACTGTCCGGGAGTTGATAGCCGAGCCCCATGGCCATGCGAAAACCGGTAGTACCGTCGAAGGTTAGCCGTTGCACACTTCGTACCATGTCGACGCGACGTTCGGGCAGCAATCGCACGCCGTGAACACCCGTACCGACAAGCGATGCATATACCGCGGCCAATGATCGTGCATTGGTCAGCATGTTGATGCCCGGCATGCAGGCAGTGCGCACGTGGGGCAGATTGGCGAACATGTCGGGCCGACGCATCATCAACTCACTGCCGACGTGCTTCATTCGGAGTGGATGCGGTAAGCCGTCGTAGTGTAAATCAGCGCAGTCGTTGAGTCGATCTGCAGGCAGCCCGATGTGAAGATTGGTGATGCCGAGCGGAGTGCAGATTTCGTCCTGGACAAACTGTGTCAACGTGCGACCATCAGCCCGCCGCAGTACCTCGCCGAGTAACCAGCCATAACTGATGGCGTGGTAGGCTGGTATTTCGCCAGGATGAGTGGTGGGAGTCATGGCTGCAAATCGGGTGCACATGCTATCCCAATCGCAGATCTCGTGGTCATCGACGAGTGGCATCTCGGACATGCCTGACGTATGGGCGAGGAACTGGCGGATAGAGATGTACTTCTTGTCGCCATGCGCAAATTCGGGCCAATAGCGCCCCACGAAATCATCGTAGGCGATGACACCACGTTCGACTAGGATGTGCATGGCGAGGGCGGTTACACCTTTGGTCATCGACCAACAAAAGATGAGTGTGTCGGCGTCGAGTACATCGCCCGATTGGTTGCGTGTGCCACTCGCCACATCGACGATGACCTGGCCGCGGTGGTAGGCACATACTTGAATGCCGTACTCAGCACCGGCGCGTTGATACTCACTGATAGTCTCCAGCACGCGTTGTGATAGTTCGTTCATAACTGTCTCGTTGTATATTCATGGTAAGCAATAGTGTCTCTGTATTATCTGGTATATTGTGCCATTTGTATAGCGTTTTCAAAAAAATCAACACCCACGTCA
>JBKCLM010000079.1:0-20833 GCA_046300655.1 Chloroflexota bacterium
CAGACGGTGAGTGGTTACGCCCGTCTGCCGTTCTACGCTAACATGTTTGCCGCTGCCGGGTATGCGGTTAAGGACGGTGTGGTTGATCCGGCGCTCGCACAAGCGTTAGTCATCCGCGGCGACGCCTCAGCGATTCGCGAGCGGTTAACGCAGTTCTTTGCGAGTGGCATCGACGAGGTGCTGTTGACGGTGGTAAATGTGGGCGATGTGGCTGACGGACAACGCCGCCTCTTTGATATCGTTGGGCGCATGTAAGTTGCTGACTACTCGTTGACGTAGCCACCGGCCTCGGCTTTGGCGAGTACTGCATTAATGGCCTCGACGAGGGCTTTGGCAGAGGCGACATCAAGCTCGACAGCCACGCGGGCGCCGGTGCCCAGTGATTCATTGACGAAGTCGAGGTTGAGCGCATGCTCAAACGGTGCCTCGAATGGGTGGTCGTACGACACGTTGGCCTCTTTGAGAGTAAACCAGCCGTCGCGGCCTTTGCCGCTGCCATTAATTGATATTTGGGTGGCAATCATGGTGCACATTATGGGACTCCTTAGCGTGTCGTTTTGTCAAGGAACGCCCAAATCTTCTTCCAGCCATCAACAGCCTGGGCTTGGCGATAGGCCGGGCGGTCATAATAAAAAAATCCATGGCCGGCGTCGTCATAGCGGTGGAACTCGTACGACTTGCCGTGCCGTATGAGTGCATCCTCGAGCTGATTGACCGCTGCTGGTGATGGACTCTGGTCGTCATTGCCATAAATCCCCAGCACAGGGCAGCTCAGGTTCGCCGTGTAATCAACTGGAGCAACGGGTTGATTGGGAGTGAGTTGACTCTCATCCATCACAATCCGGCCGCCCCAACAGTCAATCACCGCCTTAAACCCGTTGATTCTGCAGGCGGATAGATAGGCGTGGCGTGCGCCCGAGCAAGTACCGAAGATGGCCGTCTTGCCGCTTGACTGTGGCTGTGATACGACCCATGCGAGCGCACCACGCACATCCCCGACGACCTGATCATCGGCGACACCGCCACTGGCGCGCACTTTGGCGGCCACATCCTCGGGCGTGCCGTGACCGGCGCGTTGGTACAAATTGGGCGAGATGGCGATGTAGCCGTGGTGGGCGAATTTGCGCGTCACCTCGCGGTACCACTCGTCCCAGCCGGGCATGTGGTGAAGGACAACGATTGCCGGGTGTGGGCCGGGGCCAAGTGGGCGAGCGACATAGGCGTAGATGGTGTCGCCGTTGTGTCCCGGGTAACCGACAGTCTCGGCAAACATGCCCTCGTAGTGATTGGTGGTGTAGTGCATGGAGATCCTTTAATGTTGATGTGGTGTCCGTGAGAATGTCCGTTGTAGAAATCCGTCAATTAGCAGTGGTATGCTTGGATGATCGAAACCCCCATGCCCACCGCCAACTATGGTATTGAGCGTCACAGGAATGTGTCGACGCTGCAGCGCCTCAACGAGGAGGACACTTTGACCGTGGGGCACGAGTGGGTCGGTATCCCCATGCACAATGAGAAACGGAGCTGTACACCCGTCAATGTGTGTAATCGGATTGGCCTGGTGGACGGCGCTTGCGTGCTGTTGAATAGGCCCACCAATCAGCTGTGACTCTGGTGAATCAGCATCGTTATGAGTCATGCCATGGGGCAGCCGTTGCGCATCCATCTGCAAAAAATCAGTAGGGCCGAAAAAATCGATTACCGCTTGCATGCGACTCGACTGGTCGATATGTGCGCCAACATCCCATGTGCGGACATGGCCACAGGTGCCAAGCATGGCCGCAAGATACCCTCCGGCGGATTCTCCCCACGCCACAAATCGCGTATTATCAAAATTATATAGTCCTGCATGCGCCCGCAACCAGCGCACAGCTGCCTTACAATCCTCGATTTGGGCAGGAAAGATAGCATGTTGACTGAAGCGATAATTAATTGCCGCAATCGCATATCCACGATTGAGCATAGCCAGTGGTACCCGATCACTCTTGCTCCCCATGCGGAACGCTCCGCCGTGTATCCAAATAACCATCGGATAGGGGCCTCGTGTTGCTGGGATGTACAGGTCAAGGCGATGCCGCTCATGACCACCTGTCACATACGCAATATCAGGATAAAACGTTGTGCCAACAGGTAATGTAGAAAGGGTAAACATCGTTGGTTACTCCTTTAAATGGGTATCAGTAGCATACTCTTTTTTTGTGTGAAATGTAAGTGTGGTGATTGAATATTGCACATGGTACAATCGTTGCGCAACGTACATTGATCGTTGTCGTTTTGTTGGAGGATTCCATGGTGATTCAGGTGCCTGATGCCCTTACTTCGGTACTTCGCTCGTTCATTGCGCAGGATGAATTCGCTGGGGCTGCAATTGTGGTGCTACATCGAGGTGAGTGTGTACTTGAGTACTATGCAGGGCAGGCATCACCCACCGTCGTCGCAAATCGAGAGACACTCTGGCCACTCGCCTCCATCTCCAAGGTCTTTTCGGCGGCGACCATCATGCGCCTGGTTGAGATGGGCCTACTCACACTCAACACACGTGCGACCAGCGTATTGCCCGAGTTTTGTGGCGATAACCGTGAGGAGGTACGCGTCCGTCACTTGCTCACTCACACCGCAGGCATGATTTATGAGTCACCCCAAATGGCCGAGCGCCTGCGCAATCACACTGCACTCGCCGACATGTATGCCGAGGCGCTGACATCAAAATTACTCTTTGCCCCGGGCACACAGTTGAGCTACAGCGATTATCATTGGCTCTTGTTGGCGACCATGGCCGAACGCCTCACAGGCACGCCGTTTGCCGATCTGATGCACCAGTTAATCCTAGCACCAATGGGGCTGACGCAGACATTCTTCCCTACGGCACACACAACGACACCTGACCACGTTGCCTATGTGCGCGGTGTCCTCTCCGAGGGTACCTCGGGTGCAATGTACAACTCTGAGTATGGGCGCGGTTTGGCACATCCGGCCTTCGGGGTGACGGCAAGCGCCCGCGATTTGGCCCGTTTTGCCTGGCACTTCATGCCAGGTGGCCCGCGTGTGCTCAGCGATCCGACCGTGCGCGCGATGACACGTGACCACACCACAGGTGTGCCTGGGAGTTATCCGATTATCACGGGTCTGGGCAATAATCCGCGTCATGCCTGGGGCTTGGGCTGGGCCCTGCAGACAGCCAGTACGCCGGCACTCTTCTCTGAACTCTTGTCGTTCGAGACATTTGGTCACCACGGAGCGAGCGGCTGTCAAGTCATGGCAGATCCCACCCAAGAGCTGATTGTGGTGGCCCTAACAAATACCCACCTCAACACCGGCATCGATCGCTGGTATAACCGGTTGCAGGCGATTGCCGCGACCACCATCGCTGGTGTCATGGCGCAGGTGCGTTAATCAGGGAGACGTCCTCGATATGCGCCCGGTGAAATGCCGTTCATCCGTTTGAACGTTTTGGCCAAATGATGGACATCGGCAAAGCCACATTGTTCGGCGATGTACGCTAATGAATGTGGTGTCGTCCGTAGTAATTCTTGGGCGCGTTGAATGCGCAGATGTATCAGGTATTGATGCGGCGACATACCGAATCGTTGACGGAACAGCGCGCTGAAGTGCGATTGCGACAGATGCGCGCGTTCCGCCAAGTCACGTACGCGCAATGGCTCCGCCAAGTGGAACGCACAGTAGGCCGTTATCCAGTTTAACGATTCGGGCTGGGTAATCCTTGGTGTCGCCAGCGTACTGAATTGCTCCAACAGTGCGAGTACTAGTTCCATTGCATAATGCTGACTCATCAGTTGCCGTAACACATCACGCTGTTGCCACGATCCAATCATCTTCATCATCGTTTCACGGAATCGGTTCACGTCTGTTGGCGCAAAAACTGGCGGAATTGCAATGCCGTCGATGTCGTTGAGCCGCGGTTGCATGTATGCGTTGAACTCGGTTAAATCAGTCATAAATCCGCGTGTGACAAAGCTTTCGTGGCGCTGTGCATGATAAAAGATATCGAAATGGGCAAACGGCGTAATCGTGTTGCTCCGCCCCTGTAACGTGTGAAGTTCATTGGGTTGGATGAGACATACAGACCCAGGTGGTACTGCATATGCCACACCCTCATGCGTAATCGTACACTCTCCCTCTTGTACATAAATCAACAAGTAATCGAGTAAACGACGTTCACTTGTTTGCCACGGCGTACGGACGGCGTAGTCCGCCATGCGAATATAAGGTACAAGCGGTGCGGGAAACACAATACCCTCATCTTTCAGCAGTGTGCATGCGTACATCGCATATGCTGTGAACAAATCAGCGATTTATACAAAAGATTCGTACTATTTTACCATGACTATATGTGTTAAATTCAGTATTCTCTAGGATATATGATTTGATATATCAGATTGTGATGCGGAATAATCTTGCGATGATGAACTCCTCCAATCGCTATCAATCAGTATGTGTGCATGAGTATATGCGTGATTTTGACACAAAAAAGGAGTTATATGTCGCACACGCACCCGACAACACCGGTCATAACATTTGTACAACGCGATGGTACGGTCATATCGGGCACCGCTGACGTCTCGTCAGTGATGGAATTGGCCCTCGAACTCGGGGTGCATGGAATTGAGGGGCAGTGTGGTGGGTTTGTGGCCTGTGGCACCTGTCACGTGCATCTCCCTGAGGAGTGGATTGCGCGGATTGGGCGAGCGTCCGCAGACGAGGTAACCATGCTCGAGTACGAACCATCGTTCTCGCCGTTCAGTCGATTGAGTTGTCAGATTGCGCTTCAGCCAGATTTAGACGGACTCGTTGTTATCATTCCAGGAGTAGACCATGCATGATGTCTCTACCATTACGGTGCGCCGCCCCGATCCTGCAGGTGACGAGGATGTGGTGTTTGTGCGCGGCTTTCGTGCGCTCAAAGGCGCACTCAACGATTGGCGTACGTTTAGTTCGGATACACATGGATTTCTGGTGCTTACGCCACAAGACAAGACGCGTACGTTCCGACAGTATCCATTTGAGTTTGATCCGCCAACGCACACCGCATACCGGGCGCTGATTGAGCCGTTCTACAAGCGCGCATTGCAGCCGGAGTATGCCGCGCGCATTCAAGCGCTCATTCGTCGGCGAGTCGATGTGATGTTGGCTGCTCCACAGGTATCAGTGATAGATGAATTTTCGTTGCCACTGCAAAATAAGGCGTTGACTGTACTCCTTGAAATGCCGGAGTCTGAAGCCGAAGTGTGGATGCGGTTCGGGACCGATGTCTTTCGATCGGGGAGCGCAGATGCTCTGGTTGATTATCTTGAGATGCAGACTGACAAGGCGGATCGTGAGGATTCTGATTCAATCTTCGGTGTCCTCAAGCGCGCTGAGTATGACGGACGTCCCTTAACCCGTGATGAACGTCTCGGCTTTGCCCACATTACTTTTTCGGGCGGTCGTGATACCGTCATAAACATGTTGACGGGCATTGTGGCGTTGTTTGCGGTAGCTCCGGACATGCTCGATGCAATTCGGCGCAATCCAGGCTTGATACCGTCTGCGACGGAGGAGTTGCTCCGCTTTATTTCACCGCTGGGTATTCTGACCCGCGTCTGTCCACACGGCGGTGCTGTAGATGGTGTAGAAGTGCTCCCTGACCAACGGATTGCCCTCTGTTATGCCCGGGCAAACCGCGATCCAGCCGTTTTTGATCAGCCAGATACATTTATTATCGATCGCAAGCCAAACCCACATCTGGCATTTGGCAGTGGCCCACACAGTTGTCTGGGCAATGCGCATGCGCGGTTATTGGCGCGCACGCTCATGAATGAGTTCGCCACACGGGTTGGACGTTTTGAAGTTTGTGAGGCAGTACCTGACACCTATGCAGCGCCATTCACGGTTGATGGCTTGCGCTATGAACGCCTCGTCGTACGGGCACACGCAGTCGAGTAAGATGTGTCAATGCACAGATTGGATGGGGGGGATCGTCGGTAATCGTGTACAATGCGTGGTGAGAGCGCATGTGGTCCGGTGGCTGTCCTCGTCTTCAAAACGAGTGAACGGGGTGACGAGCCTCGTTGGTGGGTTCGACTCCCACGCGCTCTTGCCACACATCTGACGACAATTTGCGCTGGCATGCTTCGTGCGTGCTAGCGCATAGTTTTTGGTGCTGCTGCGAATTAATACTCCTCCATATGCATGCACGATTACCAGATGGTGTGCTATTGTGACGTGTGTTCATCTATCCAATGAAGGGGTCATATCTTCGTGCCGCCAATCCAACCAGACGATCACCGTGAAACTCAACCCGCATGGGGTGCTGTGTTTGCTATCGCCTTTGGCGTTATTGTGCTGACCATCGCACAGAACCTGCCTGTCAGTCTGTTGACCGTACTGTCACGTGATTTGGGAATTACCGAGGGGGCTGCTGGTCAGACCATTACCGCAACTGCCGCAATTGCTCTGGTGACGAGCCTAGTTGTGGCGTATGCCACCCAATCACTTGATCGTCGGGCCGTGTTTGTCATATTGACCGTGTTGCAAGTCGTGTCGAATGTGCTCGTCGCTGTTGCGCCGAATTTTGCAGTGCTTCTGATCGGCCGCATGCTCCTCGGCGTAGTCGTTGGGGGTATGTGGACGTTTGCCGCGGCCGTGGCCATGCGTCTTGTCCCGGCTGATTTCGTTCCTCGCGCGTTGTCGATTATTTTTGGCGGTGGCACAATTGCATCAGTTGTGGCTATTCCGTTGGGGAGTGTCCTTGGCGAGATGCTCGGTTGGCGTGCCGTATTCGGTATTGTTGCGGGCCTAGCAGTTATCGCTGTTGTGTGGCAGTATGGTGCGTTACCTGCGATGCCGTCACGCAGCCAAATTCGCCTTGATACGATGGTGTTGCTGTTACGTCGCGCACCTGTGCGCTACGGCATGCTAGCCATCTTGGTTGCGTATGGCGGTAATTTTGCCTTTTTCACCTATCTGCGCCCGTTTCTTGAGGGATTTACACAGGTCAACGTCAATGAGTTTTCGCTCATTGTACTCGGCTCTGGAATCGCAAGTGTCCTCGGTACCCTCGTGGCCGGATTCCTGATTAGCCGTAATCTGCCCATGACGTTGTTTGTGATGCCGACGATGATGAGTGTCGCCACAGCAGTGGTTATTGCATTCGGTAATAGTATGCTCGTTGCGGCATTGATGATTGCTGTGCTGGGCTTTGCCTTTAGTATTATGCCGGTTGGGTGGTCAACCTGGGTGACCCAAACGATGCCCGATGACGCCGAAAGTGGCGGTGGCTTGTTTATTGCCACCTCCCAACTTGCCATTACCTTTGGCGCTGCTGCTGGCGGATATGCCATCGATACGAGTGGCCCGATTGGCGTGGCGATCGTCAGTGGCTTCCTGTTGGTGCTGTCGTTGCCCCTCACCAGAATCGGCCTGCGCAATCGCGCCTAACGATCCATTTGGGTACCACCGACGGCGATTGTTCATGTCGTAGGTGGTACTTTTTTGTGCAAAAAACGGGTCGCATGATGGGTGTCGGGCACGCATGCACGTCGATTATCGCCTGACACTACACGTCGGACCGCCGTAACGCCAGCGTCAGCAAGATGCGCCCGACAACGGCAAAAGCGGTAATGATAATCACGGCCGGCAGCATGGTGCCATTGCTGAGGAGGCCGACAAGCGCGCCGGACAGCCCGCCGATGATTGATTGCGTGGTGCCTTGGAGTGCCGATGCACTGCCCATGCGCTCCCGCACATGGCCAAATGCGAGTGCCGCGAGGTTCGGCATCGAGAAGCCAATCGTGACGCACAACAGCGAGAACAACACCGTCAACGTCAGTGCACTAGCCAGTCCACTCACGGTCACTGCAATTAATCCTATGCCGACGCCAATCGCACCAAAAAGCGCCGTGCCTGCGACTTTTTCCAGCGAGAATCGGCGCAACAAGAGTCGATTGAGCTGTGCTGATCCGACAAATCCGATCGCATTAATGCCAAAAAACAGGCCAAACTCGCGTGGTGACACGCCGAGGATATCAATGTAGATGAATGATGAACTCGTAATGTAGCCCATCAACATGCCAATCGAACATGCGCCAGTGATGATGAACAGCATGAACGGACGATTGCCGAGAATGGTGAGATAGGTACGCAATGCATTGCGTAGTTGTACATCGGCTCGTTCGCTCTGCGACGAGGTTTCGGGCATGAACGTCAGTGCTGCGGCAATAATTGCACCATAGCCCAACAAAAACCAAAACAACGTGTGCCACTCCCACTGCGTTAATATCAAACTCCCTAGCGATGGTGCTAGCACTGGTGCAACACCGAGCACGAGGATGAGCAGACTCAGGCGGTCGGCGAGCATCTTGCCACTCCAGACATCGCGGGCGATCGCACTGCTAATCACTGCACCTGCCGATGCGCCGAGTGCTTGAATGAATCGCCCACCAATCAGGAGTTCAATTGAATCGGCCTTTGCACACAACAACGCACCGACAATATAAAATCCTAGCCCGACAAACAAGGGCAATTTGCGCCCATATTTGTCGGTAATTGGGCCGTAGATGAGTTGTCCGATTGCTACACCCAGTAAAAACACCGCTACGGTTAATTGCACCGATCCGGGCTCCACCTGCAGTTCGCGGGCAATTGTCGGCAAGGCAGGTAGATAGAGATCGATGCTCATCGGCATGATTGCCTGAATAGCTCCTAGGATGAGAATAAACACCCCGCTGGTGAAGGCAATGGGCGCCGCTGTCTGCTGTTTCACGGGGGACACTCCTCGGCTGATGGCGAGGCATCATTGTACCACGGCATGTTGATGCAATGATGCTACTGCGAAATCGTAAACATGCTGTATAAATAGGGTTGACAGCATAAGAATATATGAGTATAAACAAGATACATCTCAAATCGTACTTGATTGTGAATATGCTCTAGCTACTTGCTTGATCGGTGTAATCGCTATTATCGCTGTTGATTACACGGTATTGCAAGCAGATTTTACATAATAAAGGGTGAATACATGGTTGCCACTGAACGCAAGGTTTATCAACTTCATCGCGATCGTCAGCGTGAGAGTATCCTCGAGGCCGCTGAAGGGTTGTTTCTTGCCCATGGGATTGATGATGTTAATATGGCTGATATTGCCTTGGCTGCGCAGGTGACCCGCGCCACGTTATACAAATACTTCCCCAACAAACAAGAGATTGCCTGGGCCGTTTTCGAAAACTACTGCGAATTGATGACCGCGATGGTTCCCGACGAATGTATACTTCATACAGCGAATGGCTTGACCCGCGTTGCCAAAATCCTTGAAGCCTGGTGTGAGTTCTTTCATACGTATCCTCAGCGAGCACTTTACTTTGCTCAGTTTGATGTGCTGTATGCCAAAGATGGCTCAACTGACCGGATGAATCGCTTTAAGTATCGCCTCCATCAAGGCGATGAGCCAATTGTGCTTGCGCTTCGTGCAGGAATGGCTGACGGATCCATTCGTGCCGATATCACACCTGAGCTGATGGGCGTCACGATTATGACGGTGATTGCAGGGATCGAACGTCGCCTTGCTGTATCTATGCCCACGTTTGAGGGCGAGTTTGGCTATACATCCGAACGGGTCTATCATATGACGTGTGCGTTGATTCTCCAGGGTTTGAAATCTTCTGAATAATTCATCTTCGTCTGCATTGCTATTACAGAATATTTACATAACCATAGTTTTTTTACTATAATAACTACAGGTTGGGAAATACACTGTACCTGGTAGTATGTGTCAGTGAATAGCACGCCTAGAGATTGGATGGCGTCATCATTGACATGTAGGAGATATTCGTGCAATCTTTTGCAAATTTTGATGTGTCTCACATCATGAAACAGTTGACCCTTGATGAGAAAATTACCCTGTTGTCTGGGTTTAATTTTTGGCAGACACCGGCGATTGATCGTCTGGGAATTCCGTCGTTGTTTATTACCGATGGGCCACATGGTGTGCGCAAACAAAAGCAATCAGCCGGTGTTGCGCTCGATCAAACGGAGCCTGCAACGTGCTTCCCTACGGCATCTGCACTTGCGAGTAGTTGGGATCGCGACCTACTCCACACCGTCGGTACCGCCATCGGCATCGAAGCACGTGCCAAACAAGTGAGTGTCTTGCTCGGTCCTGGTGTGAACATCAAGCGCTCACCGCTCGGGGGGCGTAACTTTGAGTATTATTCTGAGGACCCCCTCCTATCGAGCCAGATGGCTGCATCATTTATTCAAGGAGTGCAATCGCAAGGGGTTGGCACCTCTATCAAGCACTTTGCTGCCAACAACCAAGAGTATCGTCGTATGACCATCGATACGATCGTGGATGAGCGTGCACTCCGTGAGATCTACTTGGCCAGCTTTGAGACGGCCATCAAAGCCGCCGAGCCGTGGACGGTCATGTCAGCCTACAATGCGGTCAATGGCGTGTTGTGCAGTCAGAATGTGCGTCTACTTAATGACATACTACGCAACGAATGGGGCTTCCGAGGACTGGTCGTATCCGATTGGGGCGGGGTCTATCAACGTGTACCAGCGTTGCAGGCTGGTAACGATCTCGAAATGCCGGGTAATGGTGGTGCACATAATCATGTGGTGAAACAGGCAATCCAGCATGGTCAGCTGTCAATGGATACGCTGAATCGTAGCGTTGAACGGATCCTACAACTTATCAACGCCGCACTCCCAGCGTTGCAGAATCCAGGTAAATATGATGCCAAAGAGCATCATGAGCTCGCTCGCAAGGCTGCGGCCCAAAGTGCCGTGCTCCTCAAAAACGACGATGAGATGTTGCCGTTGCGCGCTGGTCAATCAATTGGCGTGATTGGCGCTTTCGCCAAAAAACCACGCTACCAGGGGGCCGGCAGTTCGTTAATGGCGCCATCACGTCTGAATACCGCCTATGCTGGTATTTGTATGCGGTTTGACGGCAAAAAAATTCCGTATGCGGCAGGGTATGGCGTGCGCGATCGACTCCCCGACGAGGCACTTATCGCCGAGGCCGTCAAAGTCGCACGGCGTGTCGAGACCGTCGTGTTATTCATCGGCTTGCCCGATATTTACGAAACCGAGGGTATTGATCGCCCACATATGCGCCTCCCCGAGGCCCATAACGCACTCCTTGATGCAGTTGTGGCGGTGAATCCTCGTGTCATTGTGGTACTCAGTAATGGTTCACCGGTCGAGATGCCGTGGCACGACAATGTACCGGCGATTCTTGAGGGGTATTTGGGCGGTCAAGCAGGCGGGAGTGCGATTGCCGATCTCCTGTTCGGTGATGTTAATCCAAGCGGGAAACTTGCCGAGACGTTCCCGGTCTCATGGCAAGACAACCCTGCAAGTGCGTACTTCCCTGGATCACCTCACATGGTGGAGTATCGTGAGAGTATTTTTGTGGGATATCGCTATTACAACTCCGTCGAAGAGCAGGTACTGTACCCGTTTGGGCATGGACTGAGCTACACCTCATTCGCTTATAGTGACTTGCAGGTGAGTGCCACCAAAATCAGCGCCGACGAGCCGCTCATGGTGTCATTGACTGTGACAAACACCGGTATGCGGGCTGGTGCCGAAGTCGTGCAACTGTACGTCCGTGATGTAGAGAGTACAGCGTTCCGCCCTTCACATGAACTTAAAGGCTTCAATAAGGTGTTTTTGCAGCCCGGTGAGTCGCGTACGTTAACATTTACGCTGAATCGGCGTGCCTGGGCTTATTATGATGTGAGTCGTGCTGATTGGATTGTTGAAAGTGGCCAGTTTGAGGTGCAAATCGGTGCATCATCACGCGATATTCGGTTGCGCTCAGTGATTGAGGTCGGTGGCATTACGATTGCTCCGAGTGCCCAGCAGAGCCTTTTGGGCGATTATTACGATTTACAGCGCGGCAATTACGGCCCTGGTTCGTTTGCGGTGCTTATCGGGCAACAGGTACGCGCAGATCGCCCGCGTAAGGGGATGTATACACTCAATACGCCGATTGCCGACATGAAAGATTCATGGCTCGCGCGCCGGTTCCATGAACGTATCAAACGCGACATGGCCGCGCAGTTTACGGCAGGCGACGAATCGCCGACATCAATTATGTTCCGTGCGATTGCCGACGAGATGCCACTGCGCACCCTGTTGATGTTCACGGGTGGCAACATGTCACTGACCCGCCTCGAGGCGTTGCTCCTGATGATGAACGGCAAGTGGTTGCGCGGCCTGATTGCATTATGGCGCGGGCGCTAGCGTTATTCGCTCGGCGTGAGCTGGGCCAGCATCCCGCCATCTGCGTGAATTGTCGCCCCCAACACAAAGCCTGCGTTCTCGCTTGCGAGCCACGTGACGACGCGGGCCACATCAACTGGGTACCCCACACGCCCAATTGGTTGCACCTTGGCCCATCCGGCCAGGCTGGCCTCCCAGTTGTCGCCATGGGCAATATCACTGCGTAGCATCGCGGTATCAATTGCACCCGGTACCACACAGTTGGTGCGAATCCCTTTGCGGCCATAATCCATCGCCATCTGGCGCGTCAGCGCGACGACACCACCTTTGGAGGCTGCATACGCGGCGATATTGGTGGTCGTGGCGAGTGCATGTGGCGATGCAATGTTGATGATGCTGCCACTCCCCTGCGTGAGCATGATGGGGATAACTTGATGGCTACAGAGATAGACACTATCGAGATTGGTCGTGATGATTTTTTGCCACTCTGCATAGGTCGTCTCATGCAGTGGTTTGCTAATCAAAATACCCGTATTATTGACGAGTACATCGATACGTCCATAATGCGCATAGACCTGTGCGACCATCGCGTCCACATCTGCCTGTTGACTCACATCGCAACGAATGGCAAGGTGGTTGGTGCCTTGTGCTTCGGCGATTGTTGCCTGGGCTGTCGCTAATTGAATATCACAGGCCACCACATTGTCGCCTTGCCGGGCAAATTCAAGGGCCGTAGCTTTGCCAATACCTGCGCCTGCCCCGGTTACAATCACGACTGCCATGTTCTCTCTCCTTTGATTAGCCACGTACGAATAGATCACGTTGATTGTCGGTCATCAGTCGCTGGGCAATTGCACAGGCTGCGTCCTGACTGAGCAATCCTGCATCGATTTCAGCTTGGAGCGTTCGACTCAACCATTGCCGCGTCTGCATGGCAAACCCAACCGACTGTGCCGGCAAAAACGCATCGCCACCAAAGCCAAACAATTTGTTGATGGGGACGCTGTGAATCCACTGTCGTACAAAATCACTACTCTTGAGTGGATTGATACTCCATGCCCAACACAAATCGACGTATACATTGCGGAAGTGTTTCGCGAGGCTTAGGAGTTCATCTTGATAGGGATAGCCGATATGCATCAACACAAACTGCGTCGAAGGGTGCGCTTTAATGAAGCCATCAAGTAACGACGGATTAATCCAGCGTATCGGCATGTTCCCATTGCCCGCATGATGGCCCGTATGGATCTTAAATGGCAGATGGTGATTGGCCGCCTGTTGGGCAATGACACCTAATGCCCAGTCGCCAATCACACAGGCATCATGCGCTAACAAGGGCACGCCCCACAGCTTTTTCTGCAGGACCATCGCCACATCGTCTCGATCGGGTGCCTGCCATGCCAAGGTGCGCGTATAGGCGTGTTGGCTTTTGATGGCCACGACCGATTGTGCATGGTGATTGATGAGTTGTGCTAATGCATCGGCATATTGATTGAGTGTGTTGATTTGGATGCCGGTGGCTTGCCCGAGTGCATCAAGGTCGACACTGCCGTCGGCAATGGTATGCACATTAATGTCGTACTGATAAAACGGCGCTGCGTCTGCATCGCTGGGGAGTCCCCACGTAAATGCATCGATTTGGACACTCGCGACATTGGCCAGTTCCGTCAGTATGCGCCGGTGTTGCCCAGGTGCAACAAGCGTGCGTTGATGTGCCTGGGCTGCTACTAATGACGCCGCGTTGATTGATGTAATGCCATAGACATGCGCTGCCGCAAGCGTGACGCCCTCGGCATAGCCGGTGAATTGACAGTGCTGCCAGAACGGCTCAATCAGGTGCCAGCGCTGACGAATGTCTGGGTTTGATTGGTCCAAAAACGCATCAAGGGTGTCATAGGGACACCCTGCACTGATGAGGTCGTGTTGAATGTAGGCATGGTGGCCGAATAATGCGGTGATAATGTCGGGGTTGAGCGCCAAGTAGGCTGACTCAGTCATGAGATGTTCGTGGGTGTCCACGAGCGGCTGATGCATCACAAATTCACGAATTGCACTCATAATCACCTCGTTGTGAATGACAACACCGACATCGTTTGTCCAAACGATGTCGGTGTGTGTGCGCGGTCAACTAGTAGGTAATTGGTTCAACCCGAATTTCCATCACGTGATAGAAGCGACTCACGTACTGATCCATGTTGGCAATCTGGAACTCAACCTGGGCCACACCGGTGTTTTTAGGGATGAGTACCAACATTTGGCCAACCATCTGGCTACCCGGATTGATCGTACTTGGCACAATTGGCATGTCGAGGTATCGCACCGGAGTGGCCACCGTATGCCGATTGCCGTCAAGGTCAATCACGGCAATATATGTCCGATCGATGTAGGCGGCTGCATCACCACCGGCACGGTTGTTTTGCACGAGCACGGTGAACGTTACCCACTTTTTGCCCTCGGGTGCTGGAATACTGTAGAACGAGTCGTGATAGCGGAACGCGGTGCTAGCGAATTTGATGCCATTGGCTTGACTCTGCCAGAACCCGGCGTATGGCATGGCTTTGCGGAACACGTCAGATGTTGCTGTTGGCAGAACGGTAACACCTGTATCGGTCAAGTAGTTGACCGTTGGACTTGCTCCGATTGGCTTTGGTACGCCGCGCAATGTGTTCTCGACGTGTACGGCACCCATGCGCACACTGTTGTCGGCTGGATTGTACTCAAACCGCGCTCGCTCAAAGATCTGTACTACCATGCTCTGGCTACCGTTGGTCCAGCGCATTGCGGGTGTGAGTGGTAGACCAAACAAGCGCAAGCGCTCGTTGCGGTTGGCAAACGGCAAGCCATCAAGCTCAGCGCCGTGTGTTTGGTGGTAGGTCAAAAACGGACCACATACCGCTGGTGTATTGGGCTCAACTACGGCGCACATGCCAGTGCCCGGTACAAATTGACCATCGCCGTCAGTCAGTGGGGTGAGCTCGCTAATTCGATAATCGAGCCATTCGGCACCGACGCGACCGAGGACAATGTTGTGTGGCGCATCAACGGTTGGCATAAACTCAAGGCGCGCACGCTCAAATTCTTGCACATAAAATGTCTTGTTATCGATGGTGCGTGCATATAAATCGGTTATTGAATTGCCGAACTGATCAAGACCACCATTCTCTTGCCAAAATGCGCGAAAATGTGGATGGACACATATCTCTGGGCGTGGACGACAGTCTGGTGATGCGTGGGCTACACGATGTGCTGGCAGTACTCCAGCTAAAAGAACAAACACTATTACTACATACCACTTCCGCATCACATCCTCCGTCTCACGTATTTGATATACGCAGGTATGTTGAGTTACACATACACAAACAACGCACATATTGTAGCGTAATAATGCGGCGAAGGCAACAGGTGATTGATGCCTCGGCCGCATGATTTTGGGCATGTATGTGATATGTGCGCTAGTTTATTGGTGCTACGCGGAGCTCAATATTCTGACTGAATCGACTGACACCTGCATCGAGATTGGCAAGATTCACTTCAATCTGTGCTGGGGCTGCAGTATGCGGCACCACAAAAATCACTTGCCCTACTACACTTGCCCCCGGCACAACCATTGATGGCGTGAGTGGTGTCGCCAAATACTTATGCATCGCTGATGGCGAGTAGTAGTTTCCATCAGTATCAATCAAGCCAATATAACTGTGATCAAGGTAAACTGACGGCTCCCACGCCATACGCTGATTTTTTACCAGCATGGTAAATGCCACGTATTTGAGATTGTGCCCTGCACGTACCGTATAAAAATACTCATGATAGGTGAACGAACTTACCGCAAGATATATATCTTGATTGGCTGCTTGCCAATACCCAGCACTTGGCATGACCTTGCGCCATGTATCTAAGATGGTGGTGTCAAAGAGTGGCACATGACTCTCTACGAGATGATTTATCGGGGTGCTCGGTGTCGTTGGTAATGCCACGTTTGCATTCAACAAATCACCTACTATTTTGCCTCTGATGATTTTGTTGTCTGCCGCATTGTTAGGGACATAATCAAGCCGCGCATGACTAAACACCTGAACCAACTGTGTCTGTCCGGCATGCGACCATTTCATGACGGGCGTAATCGGATATCCAAGTAACCCAAGCCGCTCTGCGCGTGTGATATGTGGCTGCCCATCGAGCTGTATACCGTGTTTCATGTAGTAGTCCAAGAATTCACCACATATGCTGGGTCGGCTACTTTCTACAACCGTACACCGCCCGTATCCCGGCTGGAACATCAACTCCTCGTCTGCCCCAAGCGGTGTCAACTCACTGCCGAATCTCTCATACCATAGCTGCCCTACAGGCGTGTTTTGATACCTCGTTACGCCTTTGCGCGTCGGAAAGTGCTCGAGAATCGAGTATTCGAAGTTGTGCGTGTAGAATATCTCTTTGCCCGGTAAATAGCGCGTGATTGATGTGCCAATCGGCAACCCGAAATTCGCAAGCCCATTCTGTTGTTGCCAATAATCACGAAACACGAGCCCTACGCACAACTCAGGCTGTGTGGCACACGTCGGTCGTGCCTCGACACGATGTGTCGGAACCATCCATATGCCTGCAACCAGCAACACAATAACTATATGTATCCAACGCCGTCGCATATACACTCGCTGCGCCAGTGTGGCACCACTCATCTGCACATTTTCCATGCTGTCAACCCCCTATCATCTTTTTTGTGTCGTTAATATTACATATTGTAGTATATTCATGTCATTGAACGATGACATAATGATTACGACAACGTTGCCTCACCAGCCTTTGGGGTACGAGCGCAGTTCGATATACGTGATTGATCGTGATTGTGATTGATCAAGATTCACGATGTTCATCTCAAACTGGGCGGGAATGACTTTTTTGGGTACCAAGAACACGAGTTGCCCCACAAATGTCCTGCCCGGTCGTACCGTGTTGGGTTGGATGGGTTTGACAAGACGCTGACTTAGTGGATGTGCTGGGATGCGTACACCCGTATTGTCAATCACATAAAAGTACGAATAATCGATGTACACAGGTGCTTGACTCTTCGGCCGTCGGTTTTGTACTTGCACGGTGATACTCATGAACTTATAGCCTACCGGTGCCTCTACCGACCAAAACTCGTCATGGTACATCAGTGTACTTGTAGCAATGTACAAATCATCGGTCACAATGTCCCAGTACCCTTTGCGATCCCACAATCCTCGCCAGCGCCCATAAATCTCAATTGGTAACACTTGTTGGTTGGTTTTCACCAGCTGATTGACCGGTTTACTCGGTTGCATGGGGCGTGGTTGGTCGGCGTCAATCATCTCTTGAACGACTCGACCGACCTGCACAATTTTCTTGTATGGATCGTCCGGGTACCACTCGAGTCGGGCGAGCTCGAATATCTGCACGACTTGCATCTTGCCGTCTTGCATCATCACCATGGCTGGCGTCAACGGTTTGCCGAACCGAGTTCGCCGTTCTGCAGGGTGCACATACGGGAGTTCGTCAATATGAATCCCATTGTTCTCGTAGTAGTCGAGAAATGGACCACATACCGCCGGCGCATCCTCACTTACCTCTTTACATCGCGCCTTACCTGGCATAAATAAATCATCATGATACCGCGGTACCGGCGCCAGTAATGCAATATTCGCATCGAGCCACTCTGCACCTACGCGCGCCAATACAATATTATTGGGGGCTTGTAACCGAGGGAAAAATTCCATGCGCGTCCGCTCAAACTCTTGGCGCAAATAATGTGTGCCGTTTATCATGTGATTCGTCATCTCGGTCAATGGCAACCCGAAATTCTCCGGACCGTTATTCTTTAACCATATATCCCGAAATGGCTCGCCAATACAACTCAACGGCTTTTCAACACATGTCTGCTTTGGCTGTGCATGTGCCACATTGTTGGGCAGCACACTTCCCAATAGTGTCATGACTATCAATACCAACCAAATCCGACTCATCGACAGCCCCCTCACCTACAATACTATCGCACTGTCTCTATCATAGGTTAATCTATTTAAATTTAGAAGATTCAAAGATTACAGTTTGTATAATATTTTGCCTAATTGTTAAATATTATAAAGTATAGTAATTATGTATATATGTTATTACAATGAGGTTAATTGTGATTTTTGTTCACCTATTTTATAAATAAAAATAAATAAACTAATATGAATTTAATGAAAATAAAATGACAATATATTATTGAAATATTACAGGAAGATATATGGTGATTGTGTCGTGTCATGTATGGATGACACGTGCCGATGCTACTGCAATGAAAGCATTACGAACCGTTGTCGGCTAGATCGTAATTGACATGTACTCATAGGGTGTGACAGCTGGGTGTCATGGAGTAGGTGGAAGAGCAATTACATGAACCCATACGATGAATCATCGATCACCGTATGGGTTCAGCAGTGTGAGAGGGGTATGATGCGTGCTATTAATATGGGTAATCTACCATCGTAAGGTGCACAATTACAGATTTATGGCATTTTGGGACGCAAAATCATATATATCATTGCCACGATCAGTCCAATACTGCCAAATAATGCGGTAAAGATGTCGACACCGTCAGGAATAACTGCGAGACCGGTCAAGACGCCCACGATTACCATGATTCCAAGCAATCCGAGCAAGAGCCACACAGGAGTCCAGCCCCAGCCGCGCCGACTGGCAATGATCATCAGCACAATAATGACGGCCAAGATGATGACGAGCGGATTCACGCCAAAGTCGATACCATCAAACTCATTTATCGCATCCATACGACCTCCTGTGGGTGGTGCGGGCATCTGCTCGCAACGGATTCACACGGTTACGCTGGCCCACCAAACTCGGTATTGGCCGCTTGTATCAAGGCCCGCATGTAGGCAATGGAATACGCCGTACCGACGCGGTAGCCGCCCAGCATGTTGGGGATATGGTCGGGGATGACGGCGCCGTCAAACTTGACCTCGCGTAATGTGCGCATTACCTCGTACATGTTCTGGTAGCCGTTGTCGATTAGGGTCTCCTCCCACGGCTCGGGCATCGGATTGGTCACATTGCGGAAGTGGACCTTCATCAGTTGGCCCTTACTGGCAAAGTGCCGAATCGCGTCAGTCACACTATTGCCCATGCCGATCTCGCCGCCCTCGAGCCAGCAACCGACGCACAAACAGACGCCGATGTTGCGACTGTTGGCAATCTCCATCGCCTTTTTGTAGCCGGCGAAGTTGCCGAACATGCAGCGTGGAATGCCGCCCAAATCATAGACCGGTGGGTCATCGGGGTGAATACCAATAAAGACGCCCTCCTCCTCGGCGACAGGGGCGATACGGCGAATCATGTATTCGTAGTTGTCCCACAGCTCATCCTCGCTGTAGCGACGGCCGTGGGTCAGCTCGCCTTCGTAGACCTTGCCGTCCCAGTAGCCTTTGGCGTTCTTGATGTCGAGCATGCGGGCGCTCATGCCACCACGCCCGGGGACGTGGCCGGTTGACCAGATGCCGTTGCCCATGTGGGCGTAGGTGTTGTAATGCAGACCGGCAGCGGCGATATTGCGGATGAACTGCTTGAACTCTTCGATCTTCTCGTCGCGGCCCGGCAAATTCAGCGTCATCTCGGAGGCATTGTGCACGCGTAAATTGGCGATGCGGTAGATTTTGAGGCCGAAGTTGGCAAAGCGCTTGACCATCGCTTTGTAGTGCGCAGCGGTATGGTTGTCCGGGTTCTTGATGCCCAGCATGGCCCATTCGACGCCGAGTTGCTGGTAATACTGCAAATCCTCATCGCTGGCGTCGTCGTTGGTCTGAATGGCAATCTGGATGCCGGCGGTGCTCGAGACGTATCCGGGCACGGCACGCATGGCAAACGTATCTTTCGTCATGCACTTCTCCTCGTTGAGTATGGTGGTGAACCTGTCTGACCCGTCTATCCTACCACGAAAAGCTGGTGTACGATAGGAATCACGCAAATCACGAGGATGTACTATGCCATACTCACAAACCCTGTTTGAACGCCTGCGCGATCTGATGCCACGTGCGCCGTACAAGCGCATGTTCGGTGGCGTCTGCTTTTTTGTGGGTGGCCACATCGTGGCGGGCGTGTTTGGGGATGGCATGCTGGTGCGGCTAGAGCCTGCCCGCCACGCTGACCTGATTGGGCAGCCGGGGATTCGGCCACTCGCTAGCAAACCAAACCGCATGCGTGGCTTCGTGGTGATTGACGAGGCCTTGCTTGATGATGACGATGTCATGCAGGAGTGGCTCGATCAGGCGCGGGCATTTGTGGATACGTTGTAGGGGCGTCCGTATACCGTTGTAGCGTCGCAGCACTGCTGCGACGTACACCATCCAAACCTGCGTGCAAACCCGGCGGTAGGCGCGTCGCTTGCGGCGCCACAGGGATTCTCACGGGTGCGGAGGCATGATCTCTCCCACTCGTCATTTGCATGGCCACTGCAATGAATTGAGATGTGTGGACGACATGCGAGTGAATTAGGTGGCCGTGCAATCTTCTCCTGCGGAATGAAGTGGTGTTGGTCAAGTCAGTCGATTCGGTATGTCACAGGTAGGGGAGTCCGAAAGGGCGCCCAATT
>JBKCLM010000080.1:0-39888 GCA_046300655.1 Chloroflexota bacterium
CAAGAGTGACAGCCCACGCCGCGATAATGCGATTCGCCGGCAGTGGTTGGAGTCAGACAAGTACCCCTATGCGGACTTTGTCTCAACTGATGCCTTGAATCTGCCTGCCAGTTATACCGAGGGCGAGCAAGTCAGCTTTACCTTGGTCGGTGACATGACGGTGCGTGATGTGACCAAGCCGGTCGAGTGGACGGTGGTTGGCACGTTGCAGGGCGACACGGTGACAGGTGAGGCTACCACAACCATTAAGATGAGCGACTTCGGCTTTGCAGCCCCCGATATCGGTGGTGTGCTCAAGGCCGAGGATGAGGCCGCGTTGACGGTCAAATTTGTGGCAAAGACCACCCCGTAGGGGCGTCCGACAGGGCGCCCGGGGTTCGCTTGCGGCGCCCGAGATGATCATCACCCCGGTAGAGACGCAGCACTGCTGCGTCTCTACCGGGGTATCGATTGCTGCGTCTCTACTGGCGCCCTGCGTATTGCGCCGCGCCCGCATATACCCTTCGACCCCGTCATTGCATGCCGGCATTTGTGCCGGCGTGCAATCTCTTTGTGAAGTTTGATTGAGGATATCAAGGAGAAGATTGCACGACCCGCTGCCCGAGGTGTGTTGGGCAGCCGATGGTGTTTATGAAGGCATCGGGCCATGCAATGACGGAGGGTGGGGAACGTAGGGGCGTCGCTTGCGGCGCCCGCGGTGTAGTAATGGCGCCCGAGTAACGTGCGGCGCCCGCGGTGTAGTAAGGGCGTCCGACAGGGCGCCCGAGGATGTCTCTACTGGCGTACCACGTACTGTGGCGCCATACCTGCCTGCACCTGGCGAATGGTGGCAATGGTGGTGGTGATGATGCGTTCGAGGGCCTCGGCGCTGTTGAATGCGTTGTGGGCGCTGGCGATGACGCGCGGGTGATCGAGCAACTGGCGCATCAACGCAATTTCGGGCGTGTCATCGCCACTGCCAATCAAGGCCTCGTGTTCGATGACATCGAGTCCAGCCGCCCGGATGAGTCCTTGGTCGAGGCCAGTCAAGAGGGCGGCGTTTTCAATAAGGGCGCCACGTGACGTATTGACGATGATGACTCCGGGTTTGATCTGGGTCAGGCTGTGCGTGTTGAACAGGTGATGTGTGCTGGGCAACAGTGGTGTGTGGAACGAGATGATGTCGGCCTGAGCATATACGTCGCTCAACGCACTATACTGTGCGCCGACCTCTTCGGCCCATTCGTGGTTGGGCGATACGTCGTGGGCCAGAATCTGCATCTTGAAGCCGGTGGTCATGCGCCCAAAGTTGCGGCCAATCAGGCCCGTGCCGACGATGCCGACCGTTTTGCCGAACAAATCGACGCCACGCAGGTCGTGCAAATCCTTGCTCCACTCCTGCTTGAGGCGTAGTGTGCTGGGGATAATCAGACGCGTACAGGCCAACATCAGCGCCATGGCATACTCAGCCACGGTTCGCTCGCCATAGGCCGGCACGTTGCAGACGGTCACGCCGCGCGCCGCCGCAGCTGCCACATCGACATGGTCGTAGCCGGTGGCGCGGATGGCGATGAGAGCCAGATGTGGCAGACGCGCCATGTCGGCGGCGCTGATTGGTGTGTGGATGAAGACGCTCAGCACCGTCGTTGCCGGGTCTACGGCGCTAGCCGGCGTGCCAGCCGGGTAGAGTGTCAGTGCCTCGCCGGCAAAGGCGGCCTCGAACAGCGCCGCCTCCCATGATTCGTTGAGGATGATGGAAATCATGCGCACCTCCCTGCCTGAATTAATTCGTCGGCGTCAGCGGATGGTGGGCGTAGCGCTCGTCGAGCGGGTGGGTGACACAGCGCAAGCGGGCGTTGCTTTTGCTGAGTAAGAGCTGACGCAATGGCCCGGGTTGAACGGCGTCTTTGGCCAAGTGGCCGTCTTTGTAGGCCTGCATCACCACCGCATAACTGCGATCGACGCCCATGTTGGCCAGTGCGAGTGCCACTGATGCATTGCGGTCAGTATCGGCACTAGTGAGGCGGGCCTCGAGGGTGGTGACAATCTGGTCGGTCAAATCGGACTGGGCGACGCTCAGGTAGGCCAAAGCGATGGCGGCGCGGTGGTGGCCGATATTGCTGGTGTGCTCGTCATCGAGCAGGGCCACGAGCGGCTCGTAGGCAGTAGCGCCGATGCGGGCGATGACTTGGGGCAATTCGCCGTCCCAGATGGCGGTGCGCTTTTCGATGGCTTGATTGGGCGCTGCTGGGATGGGGGCGTGGATGAGGGGAGCGATGGCGTCGAGGGTGCCGACCTCGCCGAGCAGGCGCAGGGCGTGGATGGGCGCATAGCACCGTGGCTCGGCGCCGACAAGGAGCTCGGTGTCGATGGCCAGGGTGACCAGGGGTGCAATGGCGTCCTCGCCGGTGGCGATGATGTGCTGTGCGAGGGGGAATGGCATCTCGGGGCCAATTGTGCGGAGTTGGCGCACATATTCAAGTGCATCAAATGCGTTCGTCATGCGGTGTCCTCAATCGTATCAACCAGAACCCTCATCATTGTACGAGAATTAATGGGTTGATGCGTGCTGACTAGCCGACGAATTGACTCCAACTGCGCAAAACGGCGATATCGTAGCGCACTTTGGCCGGTGGCACGGCCCTGAACGCCTGATTGGCGATGTGCTGCGCTTCGTTGGCCAAATTGCGTGCCTCGTTATGGTAGTTGAGTTGGCCGAGCAACTGCCCGGTCATGTGCATCGCACTCAGCAGGTGTCGTACATGCGTCATTGATGGCGCTTGGTTGGCGAGCGCACGGCGTAGATTGAGTAACTCGATGGCCACCTCAAGCGCGCGGTTGCGATCGCCACTGGCGAGGGCACTGCGGCTATGGGCGCTGAGGATGAGGCTGCGTTGTAGGTAGTCAGCCGGTGTCTCGCTGGTGCCACGCAGGCTTTGTGACATCCCCATCGCTTCGGTCAGAGTTGCAATCGCCTCGCTCAGGTTGTTGGTTGTCATGTGCAGTTCGGCCAGTTGAATGAGAATGCCGATTTGGGTGCGGCGACTGGTCGGTGTAATCGCACCTGAGCTCATTTGGCGGTGCCACAGCAACCACTCTTGCGTCATTGCAAGCGCATCGCTGACTTGATTGGCGCCGCGTTGCAGGCGACTGAGTTGGCCGAGGGCACCGACGAGCTGATGGATATTGGGTGTCGTTTGTTGGGTCTCAACCAGCTGATTGGCGTAGCCGTGTGCCTCATTGCTGACGGTGATGGCGTCGGCGTACAAGGCATCGGCATTGGCGCGGTTCTCCGGTTTGAGCCGGTTGCGTTGATGCATCAGCATCTCGCCAAAGTAGGGCTCGGCTACGCTCGCAACGACGGGCAACCCGCGTTTTTCGTAGATTTGGCCAATCTGCAGGAGTGTCTGCGTCACGTTGCGCAAATCCTCGATATTGACACGGGTGCGGGCCAGGCTGCGGAGCGGTTCAAGACTGCGCTCGAGCAGTTCAAGCGTGCGCGCTGGGTTCTTCTGGGGTTGGGCGTGTTGCACCATGGTGCGCAGGGTTTTGGCGTAGCGATCGTTGAGTTCGATTTTGTCGGCAAACTCGGCCTCGGGTTGTTGATAATCTGCGATGGCATCATAGATCAGGTTGGCCATTGCATAACTGCCGGCCTGCTGGAGCTGTGACGCGAGTTGCTCGAGTGTCTGCCAGCCGATTGTGGTACCGGCATGTTGGCGCCAATCGACGCTATCGAGCGTGCTGGCGTATTGATTCAGGTATGACCATTGCTGTTGCTTGCCATAACTGATACAGGCCATCGTCGTCGCACGGAGCCATGACCGGCTGTTAATGGACAGGCGCAAATGTCCGAGCGTGGTCAGCATTTGTTGGTGGGTCACCGGCAAATCGGCCAGCGTGTTATTGCCCGAACTTTGCAGTTCGCCCTGCGCATCAAACGCCTCGTTGAGCCACAACTCGAGGGCGTCGTCGAGCAGTCGGAGCATCGGTTTGGGGTTTTGGCGCATCACCACCGTCAACAAAAACGATAAATCGAGGTTGAGATGGCCGATATGCTGGAGCAACTGCTCAACCCCGGCTTGTTCATCGCGGTAGCGCTGTGCCAAAATGCGCTGGTGGGGTGACTGCCAGTTGCGCAAGCGCTCACTCCCAGTCATGCTCAAGGTCTGGCCAAAGTCTCCGTTGACGAAGTAGCTCGGGTTCGCGCGCAGTTCGTTGATGTACTCGTGGAGCACGCGGAAGTTGCCGTCTGCGCTCTGCAAAATATACTCAATATGATCGACCGTCAGGCCACTGAAGTGCTCAGCCAAATAAGCAAAGGCATCGGCCTCGTTGGCAGGTTGTACCTCAACCCAGATGTTCTCTTTCCAAATATAATCGTCGGCCAAATCGCTCCAACGCTCGTTGTGATGGGTGGCTACAATCATCAACGGCCAGTCTTGCTTGAGCGCTGTGCGCACAAAATGCGCCACCGCCTGCTGACTCGCCTGATTGAGTCGATCGACGTTATCGAGGAACAGACAGACTGGTAGCGGGTTGACCGCCACTATCTGCTGCGCGAGATTACTCATCACCACTTGTTGGGCAAATGTCTCGGGCGTGGCCTCCTCGTCGGTCTTGGCGACTGGCGACAACACGGTATGGACGACGGAGGCCAGGTGCTGGTTATAAAACGACGTCCATCGCTGTGGATCGATAGTTTGACGCATTCCCTGGCCGAGTCGTTTGAGTGGTGCCTGGAAGCGCTGATACAGCTGGCGCTGGGTCTCGATTTGTTCGACCAAATTGTCGAGTGGAATATGGGTGCAGTCGAGCCCGAGCCACAAAAACTGCGGCGGCCCCGATGCAACATGTTCAGATGCAAGAGGATCGGTGGCGAGAATGGCCACGCTGGTCGGATCGGTCGGCCAAAAATCATGCTCAGATGGATTCCACTGCGGATCGTTGACGAGCTGCTGAAAAAACTCGCGCACCAAACGGCTTTTGCCGATACCACTTTCGCCCACAAGCGTGACAATGCTCGGGGCTTTGCGTTGGGTACATGAATCCCAGTATTGGCGCAACAGCGCAAGTTCGGTGTGACGACCGTGAAATCCCATCGTTTTCCTTTTATTTTGTCAATAGACTACTCACCATAACTATACCAAAAGTCGCTCGTTCTGCCTATACCATTTATTCTTACGGCATGACGTGCAAGAACATCCATCTTGGCACCGATTTGTCAAGACTCTAGCGTACTGAGGTGCCCTCCGCTGCACTCGTCACTGCATGCCGGCAAAGATATCTAGGCGCCGACAGTCCCCTACCCCGTCACTGCATGCCGGCAAAGAAATGTGGGAGAAGAAGGATTCTCGCCGGCGTGCAGTCCCCCTGCACAGTATGGTAAAAGTGACAAGGCGATTGCACGGCCTGCTTGAGCTATTCCATATGAACGAACGGCATGACGTGGCAGGCCATGCAATGACGGGTTGGGGTGAGGCATTACGCGCCGAGGCACGGAGGGTTTGTGGTAGGGGCGTCGCATGCGGCGCCCCCATTGTCGTATGGGCGTCCGAGAGGGCGCCCGGTATCTGTGATGCCTAGCCCATATCGACCATGGGCCTAAAGCTCCGACGATGTTGGTCAATCAAACCATAGTGCCGTAATGCCTGTTGGTGTTGGGCGGTGCCGTAGCCTTTGTGCTGGGCAAATCCATAGGCTGGGTAGGTCCGGTCGAGGGCGATGAGCATCTGGTCGCGCCGGACTTTGGCGATGACCGAGGCGGCCGCAATCGACACACTCTGCTCATCGCCCTTGATAATTGCCTGTTGAGGGATGGGCCAACGTGGGAATGCCACGGCGTCCACCACAATTGCCTGTGGAATCACCGGTAACTGCATGACCGCTTGTTGCATGGCGTAGCGTGTGGCCGTCAAAATACCGAGTGTATCGATGTCGTGGGCGCTGACCATGCCGACGCCTACCCCCAACGCTACACGCTGAATTGTATCAACCAAGGCCAGGCGTTGGGCGGCGCTCAGTTGCTTTGAGTCGTTGAGACCGGCGAGCACCGTGGGCATGTGATAGACCACATCGCTGAGAATGACCGCCGCCGCCACCACAGGGCCTGCCCAACAGCCACGCCCGACCTCGTCGATGCCGGCAATCAGGTGATATCCTTGGGCGACAAAGCGCTGTTCGTGCTCAAGTGTGGGTGACATGTGGAGGCCTCGCCACGATAATTTGCAACGGGGTAGTATGGGCGGTGATTGCCGGTGCCTCAAGCTGCCAGCCATGCTCGGTGAGCTGGTGCCACAAGGGGTGATGTGCGAGTTTCATGCGTCCAGCCGCCAGCAAGATGATGAGGTGGCCATCGGGGCGTAAGACGCGCGCTACCTCGCTCAAAGTGGCCGGATCGGCAATATAGGGCGCAGGGAAGGCCGCCACGACTGATTGGAATGACTGATCGGCGCAGGGGATTGCCCGACTGTCGGCGCGCATCAGGCGTGCTGTGCGGCGCTGCGCTTGGGCCAACATGGCCGGCGATCGATCGAGGCCGATGCTCCAGATAGAGTTGCGCGCGAGGCTGGCTTGTAAGTGGCCAGTGCCACAGCCGAGCTCGAGGACGGGGGTAGTGCAGAATGGGATCAGGGCCTCGCCCCAAACAAACCAGTGGCCACGCGATATAAGCGTAGCCACTGTGTCGTATAGCGGGGCAAATTGATGGTACAAGCGCTCAAGCAACCAGCGATATAGCTGTAATGCCCAGGCTCGCATCGGTCGGTTAGCGGCGCTCTTTGATGCGGGCGGCCTTACCGGTCAAACCACGCAGGTAGAAGAGACGTGAGCGGCGGACCTTACCACGGCGAACCACGGTAATTGAGTCGACGCGGGGAGCGTTCAACAAGAAGGTACGCTCGACGCCGACACCGTGTGAGGCCATACGGCGCACGGTGAAGTTGGCGTTGATGCCACCTGCACGCTTGCGAATTACTACACCCTCGAAGTCCTGGACACGCTCGCGGCTACCTTCAACCACGCGCACGCCAACGCGGACTGTATCGCCTTCGCGAAAATCCGGCACGTCGGCCTTGAGTTGACGCTGCTCAATGGCGTCGAGAATTTGCTGCGACATGATGCCGTCGCTCCTTTTAAGTAGTCACGAAACTATACGTGCAATTGCACACAATGCGGATTAGTATAGCACGTTCCGAGATGTCAGGCAAATGAGGATGTGCACTAATTGCTCCTTTTTCATGATAGCACATACGTATATTCGGGTAAAATAGCATTGGAGCGTTTATTTTTTGCAACAAAAGAGGTACACAGGTGGATAACCTAGTTGATGCAGTACGTGGAATGCGCGATGTGTTGCCCGATGATTTTGCCCGGCAACAGCATATGGCCCATCAAATTAACCATGTATTGAGCACCCACGGTTATCAGGCGCTCGATTTGCCACTCCTTGAGCACCGTGATTTGTACGTGCGCAAATTAGGCGAGGAGTTGGCCGGCAAGATTTATGAATTCTCGTTCAACGGCCGTGATCTGGCCTTGCGCCCCGAGTGGACTGCCTCGGTGTTGCGTGCCTATATTAGCAAACTCGTCGATCAACCATTGCCGTTGCGCTTACGCTATACTGGCCCGGTCTTCCGCTATGAACGACCGCAACGTGGCACGTGGCGCCAGTTCACCCAAATCGGCGGCGAAATGATTGGCGCGCCTGCGCCCCGCGCGGATGCCGAGGTGCTCGGTGTTGCCTGTGCCGGACTCCACGCCGTCGGAATCCGTGAATACCACATTAGCATCGGTCATATCGGCATTATCCGCGCACTACTCGGCTCACTCGGTGTCAGCGAACGTACGCGTAGCGTGTTGACCTGGAGCCTCGAGCGCATGCGCAATCGTGGTGTCGATGTGGTGCGCGATGCGCTGATGAATGAGATTGAGGGAGAGCAACAAGGGTTTGATACCAGTGTATTGGCTGGGCTCGATGATGCCCAGGCCGAGGATTTGTTGCTCCACACCTTGCGCTCAATTGGCGTCAATTTGCAGTTCGGCACCCGTCCGCCTGAGGAGATCGTCCGTCGATTGGTGCGCACGCTCCGCACTCACGATCAGCGCCCGACGGTCGAGCGCGCCATTGCCTTCTTGGCCGAGTTGAGTGTGATTCGTGGCGCACCGGCGCAGGCGCTGGCCGATGTAACCAATCTGATTACGCGCTATCAACTCCCCGACCCGGGGTTGGCCGAGGTACGCGCCTTGATTGATTTGTTGCCGCTCCACGGGGTTGACATGCAGCGGGTGACGCTCGACTTTGGGATTGGGCGCGGCTTGCACTACTACACCGGCATGATGTTCGAGATCGACGATTTGCGCGGTCTGCAACTGTGTGGCGGTGGTCGTTACGACGAGCTAGTTGGGGCGTTGGGCGGTAAGCAAAGCGTGCCCGCCGTCGGGTTCTCATATGGGCTTGAGCGCGTGGTGCTGGCGGCACCGGCCGAGACAATCCCCCCCGCCCAAATGGCGGTGGTGGTAGCCTGGGAGGATGCGACCGTTTACCCATATGCACTTGAGGTGGCCCAATTGTTGCGCTCACAAGGAGTGATTGCCACCTGTGAGTTGCGCGAGCGCCCGCTTAGTCAGCAGGTGCGTGATGCCCAGCGTCGCGACTACCAGGTGGTAGTAGTATCTGTGGCGGATGTCACGGCGCGGACGGTGCAGTGGCGCGATCAGCGTCAGACCGAATCCATCAGCCTGGCGGATTTGGTGGTCCGCTGCGGAGGTTCGGCATGAAATTCGCCATTCTTGGTGCAGGTGGTGTTGGTGCCTATCTCGGTGCGCGACTCGCTAAATCAGGGCACCCCGTGGCGTTAATTGCCCGTGGTGCGCATGCTGAGGCGCTCCAGCAACACGGAGTGCGCATCCAACCGACGCCCCAAACGCAACAATCTCCGTGGGTAGCGCACCCGGCGTTTGTGACCGATACGCCAGCGCAGGTCGGCGTGTGTGATGTGGTGATTACGGCCAGCAAAAACTACCACCTCGACGAGTTACTCGGGCACGCCCAGCCGATGATCGGGCCGCGGACGCTCATCCTGACCCTCCAAAACGGTATTACCGCCTATCAGCGTGTGGCCGAGCTGTACGGCACGGCAGCAACGTTGCCGGGCTTGATTTACTGTGAACTCAGCGTCGAGGAGCCCGGCGTCATCCGCAGTGGCATTGAGCCGGTGCGCCTGACGTATGGGCCACTGCCGCCCCACGCCATCTCGCCGTTGGCGCAGGCCTTGATGCATGCCTTGAATGACGCTGGCGCACCAACAACCGTCGTGCCCGATGGTCGGGCAGCCCTCTGGAGCAAGGCGATTTTTGTGGCGGCCATGAGTGCCGTGACCACGCTGACACAGGCACCACTCGGCCCAATGTTGGCAGATAGTGAGATTGTTGAGACGTTGACGGCCGCGCTCACTGAGGCCCGCAAGGTAGCCGAGGCCGATGGCGTGCGCTTTGATGGTGACCCCGTCGCGAGTGCCTTGGCCACGGCCCGCAGTATGCCGGCCACAGCCCGCTCGTCGATGGCGCGCGATGTCGCCAACGGGCGCCCGACCGAGGTTGAGTCGCTCAATGGCGCAGTTGTCGCCAAAGGGCGGGCGCTCGGTGTGACCACGCCAGTCAACCAGGCTTTGTATGCGTTATTGCGTTTGCGATCACAGCAGGAGATATCAGCATGACCACACCACATTGGGGCCGCTATACCGAGCTCCATCCCGATACGTTGGCTGCCATTTTGGCGACCCAGCCACTGGCCATCTTGCCGTGGGGGGCGCTTGAGTGGCATGGCCCGCATTTGCCGCTGGGCATGGATGGCATCGCTGCGCAGTATGTGGCCGATCAGCTGGTGCAAAAAATTGGCGGTGTGCTGTTGCCGATGACCTGGTGGCCGATGACGACGCTTCCCCACCCGTTTTCGTTGGCACTCCAGACCAGCACCATGTTGGCCGTGCTCGAGGATATGTTTGCTAGCCTAGCCAACGCCGGCTTTCGCTATGTGGTGCTGATTAGCGGGCATTATGCACAAGGGCACGAAATCGAGTTGATGAAGGCGGCATTAGCCGCCCATGAACGCCATGGTCTGCTTGTGTTGACCCTGCCACCGGCGGCAGTGTTGAGCGAGGATTATCTCGATCATGCGGGCCGGTGGGAGACCGCCCAAACGCTGGCATTACGCCCCGATTTGGTGCGACTCGACCGCCTCGGGCCAGCGCCACTCCACCCGCGTGAGTATGCGGTGCTCGGCGAGGATCCGCGCTTGGCGACGGCTGCTGATGGCCAAACGTTGCTCCATGATGCGGTCGCTGGGATTGGCGTCTGGGTGGCGCGCATGCAACAGCCGGATGGGTTGGTGTTTTTGCGCGAGACGTATGCGCGGCGTATCGCCGGCTACAATGGCTATGCCGAGGCTTTTTTGCGCACATCGTGGGAGCAGGCACTCAATGACTGGTGGCGGCAACGAACCGCCAAAGAGGAGTAGGTCAGATGTCACTACGATTTGCCATCCCCTCAAAAGGGAGTTTATATGACGGCACGCTCAGCTTTTTTGAGAGCTGTGGCTTGCGCATTGTCCGCCCCAATCCCCGCCGCTATACGGCGGCCATCTCGGCACTGCCAGGCGTCGAGGTCTTGTTGCATCGGCCGGCCGACATCATCGAGAAGGTCGCCGATGGCGAGATTGAAATCGGCGTCAGTGGCCTCGATTTGGTCGAGGAGTTGCGTGGCGACCGTGATGATTTGATGGTCATCCACGATGATTTGGGCTATGGGCGTTGCGAGTTGGTGCTCGCCGTGCCCGAGGCCTGGATTGATGTGCGTTCGTGGCGCGATTTGGCCGATTTGGCCGCTGAGTTGCATGCAGCCGGGCGCACGTTGCGAATTGCCACCAAGTATGCGGCGTTGATACGCCAGTTCTGCCAAAGCCACGGGATTAATTCGTTCCGGATTATCGATTCCCAGGGTGCAACCGAGGCGGCGCCTGGGTTGGGCTATGCCGACATCATCGCCGATATCACTGAGACAGGCACGACGTTGCGCGATAATCAGCTCAAAATCGTCGGCGGCCCGATTCTCAAGTCGCAGGCCTGTCTGATTAGCTCCAAAAAGGCCTTGCGCCAATCGCCCGAGGTCGCCAGCACGGTGCAAACCATCCTCGAGATGGTCGAGGCGCGCCGGCGTGCCCGTGGGGTGGTGCAGGTCACGGCCAATATTGCCGGTACGTCGGTCGAGGATGTCGGGCAGCGGATTGTGGCGCGCCCCGAGTTGGCTGGCGCCCAAGGCCCGACAATTGCGCCGGTCTGGCCGCGCCCCGGTATGGTGGGGACGCTGTTCATGGTGACGCTGGTGATTCCCCAAGATCAGGTGTTGGCGACGGTGCGTCACTTGCGCGCCCTCGGTGGCGATGCGATTACGGTGACACCGGCGCAGTACTACTTTGGGTCGACGAGCGAGACGTTTGCCCAGGTCATGAAAGAAATCGAGTAACCCTATGCCTATCCCGATATTTAGTGATTTGGCAAGTGCCCAAGCGAGTGTACTCAAGCGCGTGCCGTTTGATGAGGTCGAAGTCACGCCGGCCTTGCTCGACGGCATCGCCCAGCGCTTTGGCGAGCGACTGACGCCAGCCCAAGCGGTTGAGCGGATTGTCAACGATGTGCGTCAGCGTGGCGACGTGGCGCTTGCCGAGTGGAGTCAGCGGCTTGATGGTAGCGTGCCGACGGCGTGGCAAGTCCCAGCCGAGCGGATTGTCGCTGCCTGGCAGGCGCAGCCAGCTGATGTGCAGGCGGCATTGCAATTGGCTGCCGAGCAGATTCGGCGCTTTCATAGTAAGCAACATCACCAATCGTGGATGGATGTGACAAGCGAGGGCACGTTAGGGCAACTGGTGGTGCCACTTGTGCGGGTGGGGATTTATGTGCCGGGTGGGGCTGCGCCATTGCCGTCGACGCTGTTGATGTCGGCGATTCCAGCGCGGGTGGCCGGTGTCGACGAGATTGTGGTCTGTTCGCCGCCGCAACGAGCCACCGGCGAGGTAGCCGAGATCGTCTTGGCGGCGGCACATGTGGCCGGCGTCGATCGAGTCTATCGCGTGGGCGGTGCGCAGGCGATTGCAGCGATGGCGTTTGGCACAGCGCAGATTGGTCAGGTCGACAAAATCGCCGGGCCGGGGAATTTGTTTGTGGTGCTGGCCAAGCGCATGGTCTATGGCGCAGTCGGCATCGAGAGCTTGCCGGGTCCGACCGAGACGCTAGTCATTGCTGATGCACATGCCAATCCGGCCTACGTGGCGGCTGATTTGTTGGCACAGGCCGAGCATGTGCAGGCGGCAGCGATTTTGCTGACGACGGAGGTTCAATTTGCTGAGCGGGTCAAAGCGGAGTTAGCTCGCCAGTTGGCGCTTTTGCCGGATAATAGTGGTGCGGCGGAGACGCTGGCCTTGCGCAGTGGGATTATCGTGGTTGATTCGCTCAAGACGGCGTTTGCGGTGAGCAATGCCTATGCGCCTGAGCATCTGTGTTTGCTGATTGAGCAGGCCTGGGATTATTTGGGGTGGGTGCGCAATGCGGGTGGCGTGTTTATCGGCGAGCAGTCGTTCGAGGTACTCGGTGATTATATTGCCGGGCCGTCGCATATCATGCCCACGGGCGGGACGGCGCGCTTTGCGGCGCCGGTGAACGTCGACGACTTCCGCAAGATTATCTCGGTGGTGGGGTTGAATCAGCAGGCGCTAGCGCGGATTGGTCCGGCGGCGGCCCGCCTAGCCGAGGCCGAGGGGTTGCATGCGCATGCGGCCGCCGTGAAGATTCGCTTGCAGTCATAACGCATGTGATTGCATGAGCATCTGCTCATCTATTCTGTTTACAATACACGTAATGAACGATCACAGTGTGCTGTGATGTGATGGAGGTTCGGGCAATGAACTTTTTTGTTGAGTTTTTGATTTTGTTATTGCAGGTGCTCTCGTGGGCAATTATTGGTCGTGTGTTGTTGTCGTGGGTTGACCAGGGTGGCAACATGCGTATCACGCAGATCTTGAATGAGATTACCGAGCCGATTTTGGCACCGTTGCGCAGCATTTTGCCGAGCGGTGGTATGTTCGACTTTACGCCGATTATCGCCATGTTGTTGTTGCAAGTGCTTGAGATGTTGATTCGCTCGTCGGTGGGCCGATGATACAATCGCCTTCGATTTCGCGGTTGCTGACCACCGTCACGCTCGCCGGCGCCGGGACGTTGGCTGTTGAGATGGTTGCGCCGCGCATGCTTGCGCCGGCGTTTGGTACGTCGCAGCCGATTTGGGCAGCGGTGATTGGCATGACATTGCTGTATTTGGCGATTGGCTATCATCTTGGCGGACGCTGGGCTGATCGCTATGCGGCGACCGATGTTGATTTCATGGCGCGCTTGATTTTGTATGCCGGGATTGCCACGGCCTTGATTGCGCCGATTGCACCGCCGGTTATCTCGTGGGCGCGCGTGGCACTACAAAGCGTGGCGGTTGGTGGATTCTTGGCGGCGCTGGTGATTGCATTGGTGCTCTTTGCGACGCCCGTGATTTTATTGGCTGCCGTGTCGCCGTTTGCCAATCGTGTGGCATTGTTGACCACTGATGCAGCGCAGGTTGGCCAGGTGCTCGGGCGGTTGTCAGCCTTTGCTACGGTCGGCTCACTGGCAGGCACATTTGCGACGGCGCTGTGGTTGGTGCCGCAGTTCGGCTCGACACAGTCGCTGTTGATTATTGCTGCCTGTTTAATTGTGCTTGCCACCTGGACATCGCGGCGCTGGGTGCGCCTTGGCTGGTTGGCTTTGGTAGTAGTATTGCTGTTGTGGCGCCTGATTGCTGGGCCGCCGAGTTTGGCGGCAGGGTGTATCAACTGTACGGTGATTGACACGCGTGAATCGGGCAATAACGTGATTCAGGTGGCCACGCGTGCGCATCCCGAGTTCGGCGAACAGACACTGTTGTTGCTCAACGAGGGCATGGCGGTGCACTCGAGTTTTAATCAGCGCTACCTGACGAGCGGCGATAGTCGTGATTTACTCACTGGTGGTGGTCCGTGGGATTACTTTGGCGTGGCTCCATACGTGGTGGCTGATCGCCGCCCGGGTGACATCAAGAAGATGGCGATGATTGGGGCGGCAGCAGGTACCGGCGCGGCGCAGTTTTTGGCCACACACGGCTCTGATGCCGAGGTCGATGCGGTCGAGATTGATGGCGAGATTGTGGATGTGGCGCGGCAGTACTTTGGCATGAACGACAGCGCCGTAGCTGGTGGCAATCCCAACTATCGTGTGCATGTGGCCGATGGGCGCACGTGGTTGGCGACCACCTCGACCATGTACGATGTGATTGCGATTGATGCCTATCATCAGCCGTATATTCCGTTTCATTTGACGACAGTTGAGTTCTTTGGTGAGGTGCGCGATCGTCTGAACAACAAAGGTGTGGTGGTGTTGAATGCCGGGTTGGGTGCAGATGGTGATATTCGTCTGGCACAGACGTTGGCCACCACAATGCTCGAGGTGTTCCCCAGTGTATTCATCGTTGAGACCTCGTCGTTTGGGAATTGGATGCTCATCGGGTCGACCGAATATATTGCTGATGGGGCGGCCAACTTTGCGGCCAATTATCAGCAAGTTGACGACCCAGCGTTGCGGGCAGTGATGGCCAATGCATCGGGATTCCCCTTTTTAGTGAGCGATCGAGGGCCCGTCGTGCTGTATGATGATCATGCGCCGGTTGAGCGCTTGGTTGATGAGATGATTTTTGGGGCGGTTTGGTAGCCGCATTAAGGTGATAGGAAGAGACGCATGGCCATGCGTCTGTGGTATCAATCGTGGCGAGATAGATGGGATAGAGACGCATGGGCCATGCGTCTGTGGTATCAATCGTGGCGGGATGGCGGAATATCAGATGCATGGCCATGCGTCTATAAAAAGGATGCCCATGCTCATCAATGCGTTTATCGATGTGCTGTTGCCGATTGTGGTGGTAGTGGGCATTGGGTACACACTCAAGCGTTTTTTGCCGATTGATACGCGGTCACTCAACCGATTGAGCATGTATGCGCTGAGTCCGGCGTTGATATTTATCAATATCATCAAAATCAATATTCCTGGCAACGACGTATTGCGCATTTCGCTGGTATCGGTGGCCGCCTGTCTCGGATCGGGGCTGATTGCGCTAATCATTGCGCGTTTTTTGCGTCAAGACGCCAAAAGCACGTCGGCGTTGTTGCTGGTGACAATGTTCATGAATTCGGGCAACTACGGCTTGCCGACAGCGAATTTTGCCTTTGGCCCGGCGGGACTTGAGCGAGCGTTGCTCTTTTTTATTGCGCAGGCGATTATGGCACAGACGCTGACGATTGCGATTGCCCAGGCTGGTCAAAGCGACTGGAAGACAGGCTTGCGCCAGGTCTTCAAGATGCCGCCAATTTATGCCGTACTCGCGGCACTTGCCTTGCGCTGGATGGGCTTTGAGGTGGGAACGCCTAACGTTGCTGGTGCCATGCTCAACGGCGTTGATTTGTTGGCGCAGGCCACTCTGCCGTTTTTGTTGATGTTGCTCGGCATGCAGTTGGCCCAAAATACCACCATCGAAGATGTCAAACTGACTAGTATTGGCGTTGGTATTCGCCTGCTCGCATCGCCATTGATTGCATTGGGTGCAGCGCTAGCGCTCGGGCTTGATCCACTCGCCACCAAAGTGGTCATCTTGCAGGCCAGCATGCCGACCGCCGTCAATATGGTGCTCTACTCGCTTGAGTTTGATGCGCGCCCACAGTTTGTGGCGGGGAGCGTGGTGGTCTCGACGGTGTTGAGTTTGGTCACGCTGACGATTTTGCTGACAGTGATGGGTCTCTAAATCTACACCTGCTGATATACCACCACATAGACGCATACGTCCTTATCAACCGTATCAGTCGGCTCGATACACTGAACAGGTCTAACCTATGATGTACGCCTTTTTTGAAGTTTTGCAGCCTATTTTGGTGGTCATGGGCGGCGGTTACTTGCTCAAGCGATATCTCCCCATTGATATAGGCTGGTTCAATGCGGTGAGTGTCTATGTCTTAAATCCTGCACTAGTGTTTATTACGATCATCAAGATTCAAATAACTGGTGACGAAGTAGCGCGCATTTCTTTGGTATCGGTCATCGTGTGTCTCTCAATAGGTGCGATTACGTATCTGCTTACGCGATGGCAACGGTATGATGCAAGTACGACTGCTGCGTTGCTATTGGTCACGATGTTTATGAATACGGGGAACTACGGCTTACCTGCATCGCGAATAGCCTTCGGGTACGAAGGGTTCGAACGCGCGATGATGTATTTTATTGTCCAAGCGATTCTGGTGCAGACATTGACGATTGCCGTTGCACAGGCCGGCCAAAGCGATTGGCGTAGTAGATTGCGTCAGGTGTGGCAGATGCCTCCCATTTATGCGGTGTTATCGGGATTGGTAGTGCGTTGGATGGGCTTTGATATGTATTCCCCAAATTTTGTTGGGACAATCTTAAGCGGAGTTAATGGTATCGCACAAGTCACTCCGCCACTCTTAATGGTGCTCCTCGGTATGCAGTTGGCCCAAAACACGCAAGTTGAGGATGTGCAGTTGACAAGTGTTGGCGTGTTTATCCGGCTACTTATTTCGCCGTTGATTGCATATAGTGCTGCGTTGTTTCTTGCACTTGACCCACTAACCACCAAGGTGGTCGTATTGCAGGCGAGCATGCCGACAGCGTTCAGCATGGTGCTCTACGCACGTGAGTTCAACGCACGCCCGCAATTTGTGAATGGGAGTGTGGTGATCTCGACGGTGTTGAGTTTGGTCACGCTGACGATTTTGCTGACGGTGATGGGGATTTAGAGTGTCATCAGCGCGCTCCAGCGTCGGATACCCGACGCTGGAGCGCTTGTGTGTTACCCGTCGAGGTGGGTCAGATGCTGCGCGACATCGTCGTAGCGCCCAATTGCCACGATAGTGCCGTTGGCCACCACTACAACTTGATCGGCTTGCTGGAGCAAGGCGCGGCGGTGGGAGCTAGCCACTAATGTGCCGGTGCTGTGTTGACGTAATGATTGCCACAAATGGGCCTCGGTGGTAACATCGACGGCGCTCGAGATGTCGTCAAGCACGAGGATTTCGGCTGGGCGCAAGAGCATGCGGGCGAGTGCCACGCGTTGACGTTGCCCACCCGATAGGCGGACCCCGCGTGGCCCGACGACCGTGTTGAGTCCGTCGGGGAGTTGGTCGATGTCGTGGGTCAAGGCGCTGGCGCTGAGTACCTGCGTCAGTTGTGCATCAGATGCACCGAGCGTGATGTTCTCGCGTAGCGTGTCACTCACCAAAAAGGGAATCTGCGTGGTGGCGAGCACCTGTGGCGCGCCGAGGTGCGTGATAGGCTGACCGTTCCACGTTAGCGTGCCCGATTGTGGCGCAAGGAGTCCGCTGATGAGGTGCAAGAGCGTACTTTTGCCGCTGCCGACGGCGCCAGTAATGACGGTCAAACTGCCCCGTGGAATGGTCAGATTGACGTTGCTGATGCCACCACCACTACTCGGGTATGTGTAGCTGACGGTGTGGAGCGTCATGGTGGTGAGTGGCGGTAGGGTGGTTTGTGCCGATGCTACGGGTGCAGGCAGCCACCAGCGGTAGGGGCGGAGGAGCCCTGCAGGATTGTCTGGCATGAACTCAGTTAAGCGTCCGATTGAGACCTTTTGTTGGGCGTAATCGCCAATAAATGTGGCAACTACGTTGGGTACCCAGGCGATGATACCGACGCTACTCACCAGTAGGAGCAAATCGCCGAGTTGCATGGTACCCGCACTCAGTGCTGCACCGCCGTACCAGTAGATGGCCGTGCCACAGATGCCGACGCCGAGTGACACCAGGGTCGTTTGAGCGTTGTACAAGACCAGCCCACGTACATTGACGCGCTGGCGCTCGCGACTGATATCGGCCAATCGCTCGAGGGCGGTTGCACTACTGTTGGCGAGTTTGATGGTTTGGGCACCGGCAATCACACTGCCGAGTAGACTGGTAAAGCGATCCTCGCACATGCCTGCTTGATAGCGGTACGAGAGGTAGTGTGGCCAAATCAGATACGATGCCACGCCGAGCAGGACGAGTGGGATGACGCTCATGACGCTCAGCGTCAGGTCGATGCTACTCATCACCACAAAGGCGACGATCCCCGTGCCGACCGTGGCGATGACCTCGGGGATCCACAAGGGGAAGTCTGCCACCTCGTCGACGTCATCGCGCAAGCGATTAATCGCCTCAAGTGCCGAGACAGGCAACGGCTCGGCGCCTGGGCGCTCGAGTGTTTGTTGGAGCGCATTGTGATGCAGAATCCCCTTGAGGCGATAGCGGAACGTGACGTCGCCCCAGGCCTCGGCCATGATACTCCCCATACGAGCAACTATCACGGCCAAGTATGCGGCAAGCACGACCCACAGGCTCCAGTCGCTACTTGCCAGACCGAGCTGGTTGAACAGGATGCGCTCGATCAAGATGATGCCAAACGGTAATAGTGCGTTGGCGATGCGCCCGATGGTGTAGATCGACAAGACGCCTGGCGACATGCTCATCATCGTCCGCGTAAAGTGTGGAGTGGGGATGCTCATAACACCTCCGTCAGATTGGTGGCCAACAGAGTGGCAAAATGACTGCCCGGTGTGGCGGCGAGTTGTTGCGGCGCCCCTGATTCAATCACGACACCGTCGGCCATGATGATGACCAGATCGGCGGCGTAGACCGTGTTAAGTCGGTGGGCAATCGTGAACGTCGTGCGCTGGCTGGTCAGATTGGCCAGAGCCGTGGTGATGCGCTGTTCGTTTGCAGGGTCAACATGTGCACTTGCCTCGTCGAGCACAATGATGCCTGGCTGCTTGATAGCGATGCGCGCCACAGCGAGCAGTTGTTGCTCGCCAGGCGACAAAGCACGTTCACCATCGCCAATTGGCGTATCGAGCCCATCTGGGAGCGATGCGAGCCAGTCGCCGAGCCCACAGGCCTGTAGCGCAACGCTAATGGCATCATCGCTGTATCCCGGGGTAAAGCAGGTGATGTTATCCCGCAGTGTGGCATTAAAGATGTCGCTCTCTTGGCTGATGACACCGACTGCATGGCGCAACGATGATTCACTGATGGCGTCGATGGGGATGTCGTTGAGCAGGATGCTGCCCTGCTGGGCCCGTTCGATGCGACTGACGAGCCGGCCAAGGGTGGTCTTGCCACTGCCGGTGCGGCCGATGATGGCCACATGGGTGCCGGCAGGGATCGTCAACGACAGGTCGCGAATCACCCAGTCGGGGCTACTCGGGTAGTGGTAGCTGACCTGTTCGAGGCGCACCGATAGTGGCCCGGATGGAAGTGCGCGTGTGCCGTTAATGACGGGCGTCGGTTGCATCAGTTCGTCGATACGACTGATGACGCCACGCGCTTGTTGGTATTCTTGGACAATCCCACGGATCTCCTCGATGGGTGTGGTCAACAGCGTGACATACCCAAGCAATGCCACCGCCTCGCCGATACTGCCGGTGCCGCTTTGGTAGCGCCAGATGCCGATGCCAATTGCCAGCAACCAACCAACGGCGTTGATGGCCGTCGAGGTCAACTGGGCGATTTGGCTACGCAAGCGTGCCGTGCGATGGGTATGCAGGAGTGTGGCGATGCGCGGTGTCAGCCGTTGATGCAGGCGCGACTCGGCGCCAACAGCACGCATGTCGGTCACACTAGCGAAGCTTTCCTCAATCGTGTCATACAGCGCTGCATCAGCGACGCGCTCGGCCTCCCAATCGTGGTGGTTGTCGCGTTGCCCCCAGGCAATGATGGCAATGCCGATAACGAGATAAAGCAGTATGAGAATACACACAAGCGGATCAATGAGCCATGTGGTCACTCCGACGCTGATGATGAGGATGACGGTGCTGACAAGTCGTGCGCTCGCTTCACCAAAAACGCCGTGCAACTGGCCGCTATCAGCATCGATGCGCTCGCTCAGCTCGCCGATACCATGACTCCGAAAGAATTCGAGTGGTTGGGCAAAAATCGCCGTTGCCGTGGCGTGCCGTAAGGCATTAGTCGCGCTCCAGGCAGTGTGACTCGCAAGGCTTGTAATGAGCCACTGCAAGATGGGCACACTCATTGCGAGCACCGCATAGGTCAGCACGTGTGGCGTGAGTGCCTGCTGGGTGAGTGCCGCATCGATGATGCGTTGGACGACAAATGGTTGGCTGACGGTCAAGACGGCAGTCAGACCGGCTAGCACCAGGACAAGCCAAAGCCAGCGACTCGCCGCAAGGGCGTGACGGATGCTCGGCGATTGAACAATCAACATAGACGGAACACTCCTAATAAAAATGCAACAACAAACCTGTCGTGACCCAAAGAAGGCCCGACTGCATCAGGGAGTGCACGAATGGCGAGGTAGTGGTGGGGGATTAGTGGGCGGCTTGCTCCGCTACCATAACCATAGCACACGTGATGGTGGTGACTGTCATTGGAGTGCTCCTTTGTGATAATCGGGTTGACACGCCCATTATACGGCATATCGTGACTGCAAAGGGATTGTGATATACTTCATTATCAGTGTGTCATGTGTTTGATATGCAAAGGTTAACGGTCATGACCCAACTACAATCGGTGGCATGGGCTGATGGCGCTGTGCTCGTGCTCGATCAGCGTTTGCTCCCGCAACAAGAGGTGGTCAATCGATATACAACGGTCGCTGATGTGGCTGAGTCGATTCGCTCGATGCAAGTGCGTGGAGCGCCGGCCATCGGCTGTACTGCAGCCTATGGCATGGCCTTGGTGGCCACCCACACGCCTGCCCAACAGGGCCACGAGCTCTTGCCGGCGTTGGCGGCAGCCCGGACACAACTTGATGCCTCACGACCAACGGCCGTGAATTTGTTCTGGGCGACGCGGCGCATGTATGAGTTCGCTGTAGCACAACAACAGCTACATATCGACGCCTTTCGGCTGGCGATGCAGCGTGAGGCACAGGCGATTTTTGATGAAGACCTAGCCATGTGTCAGTCAATTGGACGTCATGGCGAGCCGTTAATTCCGGCCCGTGGGCGCGTGCTGACACACTGTAACGCCGGTGGCCTAGCGACGGCAGGGTACGGTACCGCACTCGGGCCGATCTACCGCGCCCACGAATTAGGTCGCCAAATCCATGTCTATGTGGATGAGACGCGACCGTACCTGCAAGGGGCGCGTCTGACGGCGTTCGAGTTGCAACGGGCCGGTGTGCCGTTGACATTGATTACTGACAATATGGCGGCGTATTTTATGGGGCAAGGGCTTGTCGACTGCATCATTGTGGGAGCTGATCGGATTGCTGCGAATGGTGATGTGGCCAACAAAATCGGCACCTACGGCTTGGCAGTGTTGGCGCATGCACATGGTATCCCGATGTACGTGGCTGCCCCGACATCGACGATTGATATGCGCATCAGCGATGGGAGCATGATCCCAATTGAGGAGCGTTCGTCTGACGAGGTCACCATGATTGGTGGCCGACGAATTGCCCCTGAGGGCGTGACGGCAGCCCATCCGGCCTTTGATGTGACACCGGCGCGCTTGATAAGTGGGATTATCTGTGAGCGTGGTGTGATCCGCCCACCATATACGAGCAGTTTGGCTGATTTGATGCAGGAGTAAGGTAGTAGTTGTGGTTGCACCGCTCTTTTTTGGCTCGTTGCCACATGCTCGTATTGAGGATGCGTGGCAGTTCCTGCGTGAGTGCCCTGCGCCGTGGGTGTCATGGCCGCAGTTGCCCCAACGTAGCTTCTGGGAGCGGAGTGTGGTGCAGTCGAGTTACGGCTTTCCTGGTCTTTTGGTTGACGAAAAGCAACGGGTCGTGGTGGTGCATCGCCGCGAAAGCGACGCACAGCTGACCCGCCTAGCGCTCGACTTTTTGGAGCGGCGTCCCCACCAAACGCCACTACGTCTGCGCGAAGCTGAGGGGCTGTTGACGTTTGAGCGGTTCGTGAAAGAGTTGCCACCCGAGCGTGGCGTCAAAGGCCAAATCCTTGGTCCGATTTCGTTGGCAGCACAACTGACCGACGAGACACAGACGCCGCTCATCAACGATGCAACGCTGTTCGAAGGGCTAGTGATACACCTGAGCCAACGCGTGCGTTGGCAAGTAGCGCAACTACAGTCCATGCAACGGCCGGTGTTGATGTGCATCGAGGAGCCGTTCCTTGATGTGATGAACTCGCCGTTTATGGAGATTGACCGGGATGATATGGTGTGGGCGTTGTCGCGCATATTGTCCGTTATTCCGTCGCCACAGGTGCAACGTGGCTTAATTGTCGGGGCCACGCGTGAGATTGCAGATTTGATTCAGTTGCCGGTTGATGTGTTTGTGGTAAATATCCGTGAAAGTTTAGGGGCGAGCGCATTACTCAAGGCTATCCCACATGTACAACAGTTTTTTGCGCGTGGTGGAGTGCTTGGATTGGGCTGTGTTGCCGTAAACGAAGCGAATGATGATGTGACTGCAGTGATGCAGATGGTGATACCAATCGTGATGCAGTTGATGCAGGCAGGTATCGATGCGCGGGTACTAGCGAGTCAGCTGACGGTGATGCCCGTGACATCGTTTGGCCAAACCAATGTTGCACACGCCACCCATGCGATGAGTGTGACATGTCAGGTCGCAGAACAACTGCGACGCTATTTTGAACATAGAGTGTAAGGAGCAGGCTGATGCGCGTAGTAGTGACAGGGTCGTTGGCATACGACTACATTATGAACTTCCCCGGATACTTCAAAGATCACATCTTGCCGGATCGTGTACACATGTTGTCGGTCAGCTTTTTGGTTGACTCCATGAAGCGCATGCGTGGCGGTGTGGCCGGTAATATCGCCTATTCGTTGGCATTGTTGGGGCATCGTCCATTGGTGGTTGCGTCAGCTGGGCAGGATTTTGGTGAGTATCGGCAGTGGATGAGCAATCAGGGTATTGATGCATCGGGTATTCACGAGGTGGTCGGTGAATTCACGGCGTCGTGTTTTATCAACACCGATCAATCCAACAATCAGTTGGTGGCGTTTTATACGGGTGCCATGGCCCGCTCACGCGATTTGTCGTTGCTCGGGTATGGCTTAACCGCTGACGACCTGGTGATTATCTCACCGACCGACCCTGATGCGATGGCGCGCTATGTGAGTGAGTGTCGTCAGATGGGTGTACCGTTCATGTTTGATCCAGGCAAACAGACGCCACGCTTGACGGCTGAGCAGATTCTCGATGGTCTCAACGGCGCGTATGCCTTGATTGGCAACGACTACGAATTCGCCATGATGTCACAGATGACCGGTAAAAGCGAGCAGGAGTTGATTGACAGCGTACCACTGACGGTCTTAACCCGTGGCGAGAAGGGGTCGCTCATCTCAGATGCACGTTTTGGCAGCCGGGTTGTCACCGAGATTGATGTTGCACCAGTTGATGTGGTACGCGATCCTACAGGTGCAGGCGACGCGTATCTTGCTGGATTCGTGTTTGGCTTGTCACAAGGGTTACCAGCAGGGAGCTGTGGCAAGATTGCTTCGCTGGCTGGTGCGTATGCCATTGAGCATCACGGCTGTCAAGAGCATCAATACACGCCAGCGCAGTTTTATGCGCGCTATGTGACAGCGTATGGGCATGACATGGCTGTTGCCCGTGCATTGGGAGCCGAGTAGTCATGCTCCGCTGGGCGATAATCGGGGCTGGCCGTATTGCGCGCAAGGTGGGCATGGCGATGAAGCAGTCATCGTCGGTCGATATTCGCGCGGTCTATGCGCGCCGGCCTGTAGCCGCTCAAGAGCTTGCCGATGCGCTTGGCGCGCCGCATATGTATGATGTGCTGGATGGCGTCTGGCAAGACGACACGATTGATGCCGTCTATATTGCTTTACCGAATCACCTGCATGCCAGTGTGGCATTCGCGGCGATTGCCGCCGGCAAGCATGTCTTGATCGAAAAGCCGATGGGGTGCAGTGCTACCGAGGTTGCATCAATCCAACAGGCGGCACACCACGCCGGTGTAGTGGTGATGGAGGCGATGATGTATCGATTCCATCCCCAAACAGCGCAGATATTAGCGACGATCGCCGCCGGCGATATTGGCGAGGTGCGACAGGTACAGGTGAATTTCGGCTATCGCCAAGATAATCCGCACGATATTCGCATGGTTGAATCGGTGGGTGGTGGGGCCATTTATGACATCGGCTGTTATGGCGTGAGTTTTGCACAGCTGGTGACGCAAACCACACCGACTACGGTGCAAGCCATGGGAATTCGAGGTGGAAACGACGTTGATGTACTCGCGTCGGGGATATTTGGCTATCAACACCGGTGTCAAACCCAGATAAATGTAAGCTTTTTGGGCGGATTTTACCAACAAGCACGAATTATCGGGTATGATGGTGTAATAGAGATTGAACGACCATTCACGGTCTTCCCGGATCGTGAGTCGGTTGTGCGTCTATGGCGCGGGGCACACTTTGCCAAAGAAGTGCAAATTGTGGTGTCGCCTGCCAGTCATTTTGTGCATCAGGCCGAGGTATTTGCGCATGCGGTAGCGTCATCGCCCGCACAGCGCTTGGTATTGACACAGTCGTCAGCCACACTGGCCAACGCCCAGGTTATTGATGCATGGCACCGTGCAATGCACAGTGGTCAGTGTGAGTCGGTTGGAATGTAACGGTATTTGTGTAAGGAGTAGTTTGTTCATGACTAGTAAACAGTACGACATCAAGGACATCGGCTTGGCCGAGCAGGGGCGTAAACGCATGACCTGGGCCGAGAACGAAATGCCCGTGTTGCGTCAGATTCGCGAGCGCTTCGCCAAAGAGAAGCCATTCAAGGGCATGCGCGTCTCGGCGTGTTTGCACGTGACGGCTGAGACTGCCAATTTGATGGCTACCTTGGCTGCGGGTGGTGCCGATGTGGTGTTGGCTGCCTCAAACCCATTGTCAACCCAAGACGACATTGCAGCAACCTTGGTCGCCCACGAAGAGATCCCTGTCTACGCCATCAAGGGCGAAGACCATGAGACCTACTACAAGCACCTCGAGGCGGCGTTGGCCCACAACCCACACGTCACCCAAGATGATGGTGCCGACTTGGTCTCAGGCATCCTCAAAAGCCGACGTGACCTGATCCCACAGATGCTTGGTAGCACCGAGGAGACAACCACCGGTGTGATTCGTTTGCGCGCCATGGCCGCCGACGGCGTGTTGCCGTTCCCCGTCATTGCCGTGAACGACAGCGACACCAAGCACTTGTTCGACAACCGCTACGGCACTGGCCAGAGCACCCTCGATGGTATTATTCGTGCCACCAACGTGTTGTTGGCCGGTAAGACCTTTGTGGTGGCTGGCTACGGCTACTGCTCACGCGGTATCGCTGAGCGCGCCCGTGGCATGGGTTCATGGGTTATCGTGACCGAGGTTGATCCAGTCAAGGCCCTCGAGGCTGCCATGGACGGCTTCCGCGTCATGCCCATGGAAGAAGCCGCTGCCCAGGCTGACTTCATCGTTACCGCCACCGGCAACAAGCACGTCCTCGACGCCGCTGACTTTGCCGTGATGAAGGACGGTTGTATCGTCTCGAATAGCGGTCACTTTAACGTCGAAATTAATATCGATGACCTCGAGGCCATGTCCGTCGAGAAGCGCCAGCCACGCCCATTTGTTGATCAGTACATCCTCAAGGATGGCCGCCGTATCAACTTGCTCGGCGAAGGCCGCTTGATTAACTTGGCCAGCGCCGAGGGTCACCCAAGCGCCGTCATGGATATGTCATTTGCCAACCAAGCCTTGGCCACCGAGTTCTTGCTCAAGCATCAGGGCAAGTTGACGGCAGCTGTTCATGCCTTGCCAAAGGAAGTCGACCGCGAGATTGCTGCGCTCAAGTTGCACGCCATGGGCATCCGCTACGATGATTTGAGTGCCGAACAGGTCAAGTACTTGGGTTCATGGGAAGAGGGCACCTAGTTATCACCACCCCACGTCATCATCGTGATGGCGTGGGGTGTGTGTGCGATTGTATATCTAGCTAGTTGTAAGGATAGAGCATGTCAACCACTTTTATGAAATCCCCATCGTTACTGTTCACGTCTGAGTCAGTAACCGAGGGTCATCCGGACAAGTTGTGCGATCAGGTATCTGATGCCATTCTGGATGCGTTTTTGACCGTGGACCCCCGTGCCCGCGTTGCCTGTGAGACTGCTACCACCACCGGCTTGATTGCGGTGATGGGTGAGGTGACCGTCAATGGTAACGTCGGTGACATTCAGGATATCGTACGCAAGACCGTCAAAGAAATCGGCTACACCGGTGGGAAGTTTTACTTCGACGCCGAGAGCTGTGGCGTGGTCGTCTCGCTTCATGGTCAGTCACCAGACATCGCCATGGGTGTCAATCAATCACTCGAGTCCAAGAATGGCGAGATGAGTGATGCCGAGGTCGAGGCCATTGGTGCCGGCGACCAAGGGATGATGATCGGTTTCGCCTGTAACGAGACGCCTGAGTTGATGCCATTGACCATCAGCTTGTCACATCGTTTGACCCGCGAGTTGGCTGTGGCGCGCAAGAGCGGCAAGTTGCCGTTCCTCGGCCCAGACGGCAAGAGCCAGGTCACGGTTGAGTATGAGTACGGCAAGCCAAAGCGCATCAACACGGTCGTGTTGAGCACGCAGCACACGGCTGAGATTAGCCAGGGTGAGTTGCGCGCGCAGATTCAAGAGCATATTCTGAACAAGGTGTTGCCAGCCAATATGTTGGACAACCCCACGATTCACATCAACCCAACCGGTCAGTTCATTGTTGGTGGCCCCCACGGCGACGCTGGCTTGACTGGTCGTAAGATTATCGTCGACACCTACGGCGGCGTTGCCCGTCATGGCGGTGGCGCGTTCTCAGGCAAAGACCCGACAAAGGTCGACCGCAGTGCTGCCTACGCAGCCCGCTACGTCGCCAAGAACGTGGTTGCTGCCGGTTTGGCTGATCGCTTCGAGGTGCAGTTGTCATACGCCATCGGTGTGGCACGCCCAGTCTCAATCAGCATTGAGAGCTACGGCACGGCCAAGATTGACGAGACCAAGTTGGCCAAGTTGATCGACGAGATGTTTGATTTGCGCCCAGGCGCCATCATCCGCGACCTCAAGTTGCGCCGCCCGATTTATCGTCAGACGGCCGCCTATGGTCACTTTGGCCGCACCGACATTGATTTGCCATGGGAGGCTACCGATAAGGCCGATGCATTGCGTCGCGCTGCTGGTCTCTAATTGCATGTGTCTACTGATCGCGGGGCAGGCATACTGCCCCGCGGTTTGTTTTTTGGTATAGTGATACAGGTGTGTCTGTTCGTTATCGTAGCAACTAGAGGAGTCTGCGCATGGAGCGTGCTAACGCTTTTGATTTCATCGGGCCGAAGACGTTGGTTGGTCCCGAGCTCAAGGTCGGCGATAAGGCGCCAGCCTTTGTGTTGTTGGGTCAAGACCTCAAGGATATTGACAGCGCGAGCTTGGCCGGCAAGCCAATGTTGATTAGCGTTGCCCCATCAGTTGACACCGGCGTGTGTGATTTGCAGACCAAGCGATTCAACGAAGAGGCCGGCAAGCACGGCGACAAGATTACTTTCTTGTCAGTCACCGCTGACCTGCCATTTGCGTTGCGTCGCTACTGTGGCGCCAACGAAATCAAGAACATCGTAGTCGCCTCAGATCATCGCACCATGGCATTTGGTGCCGCCTATGGCACCTATGTCAAAGAGATTCGTCTCGAGAGCCGTGCCGTATTCGTGGTTGATGCTGCGGGCGTCATCAAGTACGCCGAGTATGTGTCAGTTGCTGGTCAGCACCCCAACTACGATGCTGCCTTGGCCGTCTTGGCTGGCCTGCTCTAATTCTCCGTGTCGTTGGTATAATCGTACCGGTGGCGTACCACCGGTACGGTTTTTTATTGCAAAGTGGAGTCGCACATGTCACTAAGTCATGTCTGGCCAAAGACGGCCACCATTGCCCCCAACGGTCATTTGTTGATTGCCGGCCATGATGTGACGGAGCTTGCCGCACAGTACGACACCCCGTTGTACATCTTTGATGAATTGACCATCCGTGAGATGTGTCAGGCGTATTGTCAGGCGTGTGTAGCCTGCGGTGCCACTGATGCAGTTATACACTATGCCGGCAAAGCACTTTTGAACACTGCGATTGCGCAGGTGGTGCATAGCGAGGGGCTTGCACTTGATGTGGTATCTGGGGGTGAGCTTGCGTTGGCGTTGCATGCAGGTGTTGCGCCACATCATATCCATATGCACGGCAATGCCAAGACACCGCGTGAGTTGGATGAGGCGCTCGCTGCCGATATCGGGGCAATTGTGGTAGACAATCTCGATGAACTGCAGCTGTTGATTACCAAAACCGCGGGGCGATCCACGCCATTCCCCATTCAAATTCGGGTGACGCCAGATATCGCCACCGATACTCATGTGCATATTCAGACTGGTCACTACGCCTCAAAATTCGGCTTTCCGATTGAGCAGCTGCCACAGGTTGGAGCACTGCTTCAACAGGCGCCCGGGTTGCGCTTGACGGCGATTCATGCCCACCTTGGCTCACAAATTTTTGATGCACATACGCATGTGACCGCGATAGATGTCTTGCTTGAGCAGGTGGTGCGATTACGCAATACCTATCAATTACCGATTGAGGCGCTGAATATTGGTGGTGGTTTGGCAGTGGCCTATCTCGATCATCAGCAACCGCCCGATATTGCCGCCAGTGTGGCGGCGATGTGGCAACAGTTGCAACAGGGATGCGCCCGCCATGGCTTGCCCCGCTTGCGCCTTGAGCTAGAGCCCGGGCGTTCGATTGTGGCGCGGGCGGGTGTGGCGATCTACCGCGTGATTGGCGCAAAGCCGGTGCGCGATTTGCCGCGCTGGGTGCATGTCGATGGCGGGATGGCCGATAACATTCGACCGGTGTTGTATGGCGCCAAGTATACGGCACTCATCGCCAATCGGGCTGATGCGACTGCCAATGAGGTGGTTAATGTGGCAGGGCGCTATTGCGAGTCTGGTGATTTTCTTTTGAAAGATACGGCGCTGGCCAGTCCTGTTGTGGGTGACCTGGTGGCGTTAGCGGTGTCGGGAGCATACACCTTGAGTATGGCGAGTAACTATAACATGGTGCCACGCCCCACGGCGTTGCTTGTGAGTCATGGGTGTGTGCGCGTGATGCGCCGACGTGAGTCGTATGCGGATTTGTGGCGTATGGATGGGTAATTACATGATTGTACAGCGGGTGAGTGAGGTGGATTGAGGAGATTGTGTAGCCATGTTGCATGAACAATAGATGATTGAGTTGTGCGGAATGTGCCATCATTTGCTTTTAATACGGAATGGTGGCACTATAGCAACGGAGTCCTGCCATCGTAGTGTCAATATTTGCTATTGATACCAAGAAAGGAGCCTACGATGAACTTCGCAGACATTCGTTTATTGCAGTCTGTGACTCAATCCCCCTGTGTGACGATTACGTTACCAACCCACCGGACTTCGCCCGACAATTTGCAAGATCGGATTCGCCTCAAGAATTTAGTTGTGCAAGCCAGTGAACGCCTCATTAAGGACTACGGTCAACGCGAGATTGCCCACGTGTTGACGCACCTGAATCAATTGGTCGAGCAGATTGATGATCAGGCCAATCTTGATGGTTTGGTGTTATGTGTGAACCACGATATGGCTCAGCGCTTTGTCGTGCCGTTTACGGTGCAAGAGCGTGTGGTGATTGATGATACGTTTTATATGCGTGACCTGGTGTATGGATTGAATCGTACGATCAATTATTGGGTAGTGACGCTCAACGAAAACGCCACACGATTGTTTCGTGGGACCAATGATGTCTTGGTTGAGCAGACCGCATTTGGATTCCCGATGACACATACGGGTCCTGGTGGGACGACCAATCTGCCAGATGGTATTGGCATTGATCGTTCGAACGTGCGTGATGAGGGACATCGCACCTTCTTCCGTGCGGTTGATGCAGGTGTCCATGCCGCACACCGGCAAGAGGCCTTGCCGGTGGTTGTCGTTGGTGTGGACCGGTTCGTCACGTTTTATCACGAAGTGTCCGATCATGCGAGCGATATCATGGCTACTGTGCGTGGGAGTCATGATACGAGTACGGCCCATCAACTTGCGCAGGTCGTTTGGCCCACCGTCCAAACGCATGCGAGCCAGCTGATTACGCAGGCGTTGAATGAACTGCAGGTTGCAGTTGGGGGCAACCGCTATGTGGCGAGCGTCGCGGATGTGTGGCGTGTCGCCCATGAGGGGCGTGGTCAGCACTTATTGGTTGAGCGTGCGTTTGTCTATCCGGCGCATGTTGATACGAGTGGTATGCAGGTGACTGCAGCAATCGACGCAACTGCACCTGATGTGCTTGATGACGCGGTTGACGAAATCATCACCCAGGTGATGGCGACCGGTGGTCAGGTGACGTTCGTGAGTCCTGGTGATTTGCAGGCATATCAGCATATTGCCCTGATTACCCGCTATTAGCAAATAGGCAATCCCCTCGACATGCGTGGCGTGTCGAGGGGATATTTGTGTGGTTTTGGCGTGAATGCAACTTTTTGTAACAGTTCAACGTATCATAGACACATCATGGCGCATGCAGTAAAATACATATTGAAAAAGTGGCATGTGCCATGAATTTGAAAGTTGGAAATCATGACGAATCAATCCGGTTCTGCCTTTTGGACGTGCCCACAGTGTGGCGGTATGGGATCAATCTATGACTCCCGTTGCCCCCAGTGTGGTGCACCGCGGAACGCACCGACTCCCAACGCCGTGACGACATCCCCGGCACTTGCACCACTGGTGACCTCTGTCTCAGCGGGCGTACAACGCTTGACATCGCAGACATGTCCACAGTGTGGCACAGCGAACTCGTTGTTCAGCATGCGTTGTGCAGGATGCGGCATGATGTTTATGAGTGGGCGCACGTCAACAACACCACGGCGCCGTGGCGTAGCTGCGCTGCTGGCGTTTGTTGGTGGGATTATCGGCGCACAATACTTTTATATGGGGCGCAGAGTGCTCGGTACCGTATGTGTGATGTTGTGTTGGAGTGGCTATCCGGCGCTGGTCGGGTTCCTTGATGCGTTTCGGCTACTATCACTGAGTAACGCCGAGTTTCAACAACAGTGTGAAGGATAGTTAGGCGAGGTGGAATACCTCGGTCAGCGTCAGGAGCGAGGTATCTGCGGCACCACTGTCAAGCGTCTCAAAAAACGGTGCCATCTCGGCTTGCCAACGAGCGTTGATCTCCTCGGATTGCATGCCGGCCACTGCTCGATCAAAATCTGGCGTCTCGAGATAGCCGACGAGCAGTCCGTCGTTGCCCAAAAAGAGCGAATAATTGTGCCAGCCGTGGCGCGAGAGTGCGTCAAGCATGTCGGGCCATACGGCTTGGTGGCGTTGGGTGTACTCGACTAATCGGTCAGCTTTGACTTTGAGCAAAAAACAAACGCGTTGCATGGTGAGCCTTTCTGGTAATGGGGAAACATGTCTATCCTAGCACGGGTTGTATACATTCCCACTTACGGTTGCGTAATATTTTTGTTGTGAATGTATAACATTTGTAGAGTAAAGATAGAGCTAATATGAGGGGGGGGGCTAAGTGAGATATGCTATATTTGAGGTGACTCACTCGTATGTTGGTGTATCTCCATGCCTCCTTTGTCGTCATCAGCTGATGCAACACCAGTTGAACAACAGATTTTGGCACGTATGCGCCGTGCAGGTCGAGGGAGTGTTTGGCATGCAGGGCGTTTGCGCGGTCTCGCACCACGTAACACACTTGATCAAGCACTCGGTCGACTTGCCAAAAAGGGCGTCATTCGTCGTATTGCACATGGTCTATATGTGTTTCCGCAGCTATTACCCGTTGTTGGTGAGGTCCCGGTCAAGCTTGCGTCGATTCTTGAGGCGCTCAATGATGATCAGTCGGTGCCATTAGTGCCGAGTGGCGTATATGCGTGTTACCTGCTTGGCCTCGTACCGATACTGCCGACCGAAGTGGTATTATTGAGTGCGGATGCGACGCGTGTTATTCAACTTGCCGATGTTGTCATACGTATACGTCCAGCCGCCCCACGCTATTTACAGTGTGCAGGGCGAACGAGTGGTATTCTTATTCAGGCCTTGCGTCATATCGGTGATTCGATGGTAAGTGACGAACATTTGCTAGTGTTGCGTCAACAATTATCGCCAGTAAGTCGCAAAACATTATTGCGCGATATTGAGAGTGCGCCAGCGTGGATGCATCAATGGTTTCGACGTATCGCTGAGGAGTGATGCGAGGATGATACAAATCAGTGCAAATCAACGATTTTTACGGCAGTCGAATGGGGAGCCGTTTTTTTATCTCGCTGACACCGCGTGGGAGTTATTTCATCGTCTGACCTACGATCAGGCAAGTTACTATTTGGCGGATCGTGCGACCAAGGGATTCACGGTGATTCAGGCGGTCGTACTCGCCGAACTTGACGGTCTGCGTGTGCCGACTCCCCAAGGCGATGTGCCGTTTGAGTCATTTGCAACACTGACACCGAATGAGCGTTATTTTGCTCATGTCGATGCGGTTATCGCCAAAGCCAATCAACTCGGGTTAGTAATCGCGTTGTTGCCGACGTGGGGCGACAAATGGAACCAAAAATGGGGTACAGGCCCTGAGATTTTTACGGCCGAAAACGCCTATACCTATGGTCACTGGCTTGGCCAACGCTATCGTGATGCCGATATTATTTGGGCGCTGGGTGGCGATCGAGCTATTGAGACCCCGGCACATATGGCGATTATTGAGGCGATGGTGGCTGGTCTGCGTGCAGGTGACGAGGGGCGGCATTTGTGCACGTTCCATCCACAGGGACAACAGCACTCGAGTCAGTACTTTGGCCAGGCTGAGTGGATTGATTTTCATATGCTCCAAAGTGGGCACGCACGCAATCGTGATAATTGGCGGAGTATTGCTGACGATTACGCACTCACTCCCACAAAGCCGTGCATGGATGGTGAGCCGGGCTACGAGGATCACCCAGCTGGCTTTGCGGTGGAGAATGGCTATCTCGATGATTATGATGCGCGCAAAGCCTGTTATTGGGCATTATTTGCGGGGGCGCACGGGCACACGTATGGGTGTCACCCGATTTGGCAGTTTTGGAGTATTGGTCACAAACCGTTGACGTGGGCACGACGCCCCTGGCAAGAAGCCTTGCAGTTGCCGGGAGCGAGTCAGATGCAGCATGCCAAGCATTTGCTCTTGTCACGCCCGTATTTTCGGCGGATTCCTGACCAATCGTTGATTCTTGCCGGCCAAGGCGAGGGGACGCATCATATTCAAGCCTGTCGCGATAGCGCTGGCAGTTATGCCATGATTTATCTACCAGCAAACCAGACGGTGACGATTAATGTCTCAAATCTCCTCGGTCCCACCTATCGCATGTGGTGGTTTAATCCGCGTACTGGCCATGCTCAATGGCTTGATGAGCGTACTACAGCTTTGCCTATTGAGATTGTGACTCCATTTGGAGGGCCAGACTGGGTGCTTGTGATTGACTCATTGCCGGCCGGATTTGAGTGGCAAGCGCCGGGTTGGCAAGCATAATCAAACAGCTGTCCAGCAAATTGTTGATACAACGCGGTGCGTTCGGCAGCTGTCGGCCCGACGCCAACATACAAAGCGACATGTTGATCAAGTTGATCGATAAGTGGTGTGCCGGATGCGATTGGTGCGGTCTCGACTTTTTGAAACACAATGTTTGTCAATCAAATAAGCGTTGTCCGGCAAATTGTTGATGCAACGCGGTGCGTTCGGCAACCGTGGGCCCGACGCCATCACACAAGGCGATATTCTGGTCGAGTTGATTGACAAATGGTGTGCCGGTGAGCGTGACAGCGATATCGTCGTTGGTGAGACTATAGCGCATGGCGGCTTCAACAAATCCGTGCGGACCCGACTTTTTGAGATGGGGAATCAAGGATTTGCGGCGTTCGGCCTCGGCGAGCAAATCATGGTGATCGCGCAAAAACGGCGCTGGTGTGTCGGTCATGATGCCCATGCCGAGTGGACTGCCGTTGATGACGCCGATGTCGTGTGTCCGTGTCAGCGGAAAGAGCTCGTCGTGCATGGTGGTGTCAATCAGCATGTAGCGACAATAGGTCAAGACGGTATCGACATGCCCAGTCTTGATATAGGGTTCCAGGATAGCCAAATTGCGCGCATTGACGCCGATGGCCCGCACGTTGCCAGCCTTTTTGAGATCAAGAAACGCCGCAATACACCCCTCAATGGCCACCTCAAACGTGGTGGTCTCGGCCTCGTGGAGTTGAATCAAATCGATGTAATCGGTGTCGAGGCGACGCAGGCTCTCCTCGACACTGGCCATGGTGGTGGCGTAGTCGTAAGGCGTACCGCGCATCACCGCTTTGGTGGCGAGATAGACTTGCTGGCGTTTGCCTTTGAGGGCCACGCCAAAGCGCCGTTCGCTCTCGCCACGGCCATACTGGGCGGCGGTATCCAAAAAGTTGATACCGCAGTCGATGGCGTGGTGAATGGTACGTACGGCATCGCTCTGACTGACCTGGCCGAATTCATCGCCAATTGCTGCGCCGCCTAGCCCCAAGCGTGAGACCTGCCAGTTGGTGCGCCCGAGTCGTGTGTACTGCATCTACTGTCGCCCTCGAATCACGCCGTCACCATCACTCGGCTGTTGCCATGGCGTCGCGTATGATGGTGTGTTGACGTAGCGACTGACCTCAAAGTGGAGTACGGCACCGGCCATGGGGGCGATGTGCAGACCATACCACGGGCTATCAATCGATTGGGTGATGAGCGTGCGGCCGTGCTGGTCGCAGATACGAACACTGTCAAAGTGGTGCTCGCCGAAGGTGCCCGCTTGGATGACCAATTCGTGTGTCTGATTGGCGTGCGTATTAACGACCGTTACTGTCATGGTGTGTTGGTCAAACTGCGAGACGAGCGTGGCTACTCCCTCAGGCAAGCCGGGGCGGCGGCGCTGGCCGTCGTAGTAGCGTACTTGACCGAACTGCAGGCCGCCGTGGCTGATATGCATGGGTGCCCCGAGGGTGAGCTGGAGGAGTCCCTCGACGCACACCGGGGTGAACTCTTGCCAGGCGTGGATGGGGTCGACATGCATGTTGATGTTGACATTGCGTTGGTCGAGTCCGCTGATATCATTCCAATTGGCTGGATCGGCAATCGGTGAGCGCATTTTGGTGAGTTGATTGGCGACGAGGGTCATATTGGCGGTTAAGATGCGCTCGGGGTAGTCGGGGTTGCGCCCTTGGACATACTCAAACCACGGCAAGGTGTTGCTGATGTAGTGCTTGCCACTGCCGATGTGGATAGCACTCCAATCCTCGTGGCGTGGGATGCGCATGATGCGCTCCAAGTCTTCGTCGGCTAGCGATGCATACCACAGGTAGATGGGGTACTTGTGGAGAGTGGGGCGGTAATCACCCCAACCATTGTCGAAGTGGCGGTAGGGTACCTGATACTGCCCATTAATCTCGCGGCCGAGTGCCCAGTTGGCGTCGAGCTGTTGGCGCGCGAGAGTGAGCCACTGCTGGTCACCGCTGATGAGCAAGGCATTCATACAGGCGTTGGTGATGGGCTCAATGATGGTCATAAAGCCGTGGGGCCAGCGCCAGCCGTAATAGCCACCCCACCACTTGCCGTCGAGGTATTCACCGATTTGGTCAGTTAATCCCACATTGTCAGGGATGATGCCACCGTTGCGCGCAGTGCGTGTTTGCCAGGCGGCGATGTAGTCGTACACCCACTGGCGGAGTTCGGCTGATTGACTGTAGAGGAATGCGTGGGTAATCAAGCCGGTGGCGTTGAGGTTGAGCGGCACGTCGCCTTTGTTCATGCGTTGATTCATTTTGGCGATGATGTCGGCGTAGATGGTGTCATCGCTCCAGTGGCATCTGCGACTCGCAAATTCGGTGTTAATGATGTCTTCGTAGGGGGCCAAATAGTGGTCGAGCACGACTCGATGTGTCTGCCAGTCCTCGGCAGTCACCTGATGGCGTGGGCCGTGACTGCCGGTGAGGGGCGAGCGGATGAGTTTGTGCTGCGGGTCGTAGTTGGGGGCGAGTGGATCGTTGCCGGTATACATGTTGGCAAAGCGTTGGGCGCGCTGGCGATCTTTGCGTTGGGTTGGATTGGCCAGGCCGAGGAAGTAGATGTACAAATATCCTTCGCCGTGGTGCATCCAGTCGTAGTACTTGGTGAACTCGCGGTCGACTTGACCGTATTCGGTCCACTGCCAAGTGATGCCATCCCAGATACGCCGAGCCTCGTCGTAGAGCCAGTCGTCGCCGCCGAGGACATACAACAGGGCCAGTTGCATGAAGCCCTCGTACGGATCGTCGCTGCCGTCCATGCCGGGCCACTCGTCGCGCCAGATGAGGGTGCCGTCGGGGCGCACGTAGCGGTCAATGTATTCGCGGGCGGCGTGATTGAGGGTGTCGAGTAGTTGGCGCTCTTGGATGGCCCAGGTGGGGATTGTCATCGGTGCGTGGATATGGTTGGTTGGATAGCGCATGGTTGCTCCGAGGTGGAAGATGGGTTGTGTTTATTATATAGGAAGTGAAAAGTGAAAAGTGAAAAGTGAAAAGTGAAAAGTGAAAAGTGAAAAGTGAAAAGTGGTGAGTGGTGAGTGGTGAGTGGTGAGTGGTGAGTGGTGAGTGGTGAGTGGTGAGTGGTGAGTTTTATTTGTGAAATGGTATGAATAGTGTACAATTGATTTACATAATTAACATACATAAATAGATGGCGTAAGGAGCAATGCTATGAAGCGCATCGTCGGTGTGGTGGTAGTAGCATTGATGATATTTGGGCTTGTGCCGTATCAATTACGGGCGACGGCTGGCCCGATTTTTTGGGTGCAGGCAAACAATCCCTCTTCATATACCGGGGGGGACGTGTGGAACGACCTCTCGGGTGCGAATAAACATGTGCAGTTGTATGGAACATGGTATCACGACTACGCCAGTTGGTATGGTGGCGAATATGGCGAGATGTTTTTTGAGTCCGATGGGTATGGTCTGGCTCCATTGGTGACATCAGCAAATTATGATGTCAGTATGGAGGCGGTATTTTATATAATACAAAATACGAGTGATACACAGACTGTGTTGTATAACGGGAATGAATCAGCTGGGAATGGGTATGGCATCGTAGTGAAATCAAACGGTGTCAGTCGGACAATTCAGGTGCAATATATGGGGCATGCCCCGATCGATACGGGTTTTGTGGTCAGTGTAGGTACTCCATATCACGTGGTTGTGACGATAGATAGCAATGCGCAAGTGGCTGTATATGTCAATGGTGTGCTACGGCACTCATCATTTTATGGGCTTCCATTCATCCCAACAAACAATACGTGGATTGGTAATAGTAGTGTCTCTGGTCGTGGAATTGATGGAGGCGTGCCACTTGTGCGTATGTATGATCGGGCTTTGACCAGTAGTGAGGCGTTGCGCTTGTGGCAAGGGGATTTGTCGACGAGTACAGTGACGGCAACCCACACATTTACACCGACCAATACGCCGACCCGGACATGGACATCGACGCCAACTGCGACTGCAACGCCAAGTAATACGCCGACCTTCACCCCCACTGTAACGTCGAGTGCCACATCAACCGTTACCCCAAGTGATACGTCGACGTCAACAGTGTCACCGACCTATACTGCGACATCAAGTGCAACGGCAACACAAACGGCGAGTCCGAGTGCAACTCGCGTATTTACGCCGAGCATAACGCCGAGTGTGACGTTGTCGAGTGCGCAAAAAACCGCTACAAGCATAATCTATCGGACACAAACGGCCGTTACAGGAGCAACGCGCACGAAGGTTACCGGTCTTACGCGCACTGCGGCGATTCGTACACAGACTGCATCCGTCGCTCGGGCACAAACCCAAACTGCCTATGCGCGGACGCGTACCGCACAAATGGGGCGTACGCTTACTGCAATACGGGCAAAAACGAATACCGTAATCGCACGTACCCGAACACGCACTCGTACGCGCACTGCAACTCTCCGGCGAATGCTGATTGTGACGATGACACCAACGCCGATGGTGTCAGTTGTGCGCTAGGTCACATGCCCCACACCTTAGTGAGCCGAATCCACTCTTGTGATCCAACTGGTTGATCGGACCACAACTCGAAGTGCTCGTGCATCAGCTCCTGCCAGTTGGTGGGCGTGAGATTGCTTTGCATCGAGCCATGTGGCTTGGGATCATCGACAGTTGCTGGCCACTCTTGGTATGAAAAGATGGTGTACTCGTGCGCGCCGATCATGTAGTACTTGTTGAACCCGTGCGGTTGCTCCTCTTGGCGTAGATAATGATAATAGACATAACTACAATACATCTCGGGCTTGAGCCGAGCTAACGAGCCGATTTGCTTGGTCGGTGTATATCCTGGGGCGCGCCATGGATTGCCCTCGTCTGGGTGACCGTCGTGGTAGATGTCGGGCAAATCAATGGTGATGCGCGTGCCACGCGTGGTGGGTACTTGTTGCACCAAATCGCCGATCAAGGGTAACCAGAGGGCGTGAGTGTCGATAGTCTGGGTGGACTCGAGGTAGCCATAGAGTTGTTGTTGATGCTGAAAAAGTGCCGCAGTGCCGACGCCGTGGGTTTGCATACGCTCACGAATCAGGGCATGCCGGATGCTCAGCTGTTGACTGAGTGAGATGGCAGCCATAGGGGTGACATAACTGGTCCAAAGATAGCGTTGAATCATCGGTGGCTCCTCATATATCAGAATGGGGCAGGACTGATTCAGTCCTGCCCCGTGGTGTGCGTCTTACTCTTGGTGGGTGATGTGGCCCTTGTACATGGTCAACACGGCCTTACCGCGCATTTTCTGGCCGAGAAGCGGCGTGTTTTTGCCCTTGGAGAAGAGCTTGTCGGCCTCGACCGTCCAGACCATCTGTGGGTCAATCACGGTGATATCAGCACGGGCCCCGACGCGCAAGGTGGTGCTCGTGCGCCCGAGGAACTTGGCGGGCTCGTCGGTCATTTTGACAATCAGGTCTATCAGACTCATTTGTCCACGGTTGACGAGCATCAGCATGCTGGCGAGGGCGGTCTCGATGCCAGTAATGCCGGCCATAGCGAGGCGATACTCGACCTCTTTGTCGACGCGACTATGTGGCGCATGATCGGTGGCGACAAAGTCGAGGGTGCCGTCGAGTAACCCTTGGAGCACGGCCTCGGCGTCGGCCTCGGTGCGGAGCGGTGGGCTGACGCGCGTGCTGGTGTCGTAGGGTGGGCGGGTGGTTGCGTTAAGCGAGATACCAGGCTCGTTCTCGGCTTTGGCTTGATCGTCGAGCCAGCCGAGTACCCAGCGATCGCTGAGGACGATATGGTGCGGGCAGGCCTCGCCGCTGACCTTGACGCCACGTTCTTTGGCGGCCCGAATTAAGGCTACACCGCCGGCAGTGCTGACGTGGCAGACGTGTAGTCGACTATTGGTCAACTCGGCCAGGGCGATATCGCGGGCGATGCCGACCTCTTCGGCGGCACTGGGGTAGCCAGGCAGGCCGAGGCGATTGCTGACGGCTCCCTCGTGCATGCCCCAGCCTTTGCTGAGCACCATGTCTTCGCAGTGACCAAAGTAGGGCACGCCGAGCATTTTGATGTCTTCAAAGACGTTGCGCATGACGGCCGGATCGCTGACAGGTGTACCGTCGTCGCTGAAGCCGATAGCACCGGCCTCAACCAACTCACGCATGGGGCTCAGCTCTTTACC
>JBKCLM010000081.1:0-6327 GCA_046300655.1 Chloroflexota bacterium
CTGAAAGCGCGTAGGATGGTGTTCATGCTCCGTTTGCGTCGTGTCGGATTGTTGGCCATGAACAACCGGTGGCAGGGTGTTAGGTGCTAACGTTTGTGCGTGTCCATGGGGACATCATTATATATGCATTTGCCGCTGGAATGACTGACACCTGATGTGGTGTGTATGTGCTGATTAACATCGCTTACGCGGCGATGTGAGCTCCTGTGCTGACCTGGTGGCTCACGCGTGTGGTAGATAGACTAGACGGGAGGCTGTGCGTCGATAGCCCTGCCACTTCGTGTATGAGTGATTCGGGCGCTCATGTGTAGGCGGGTCTGTTCGTCGCGTAGCTCGATAGCATCTGCCCAACCGTCATTGCATGGCCCGCTGGGGTGTATGCCACGCCGGCGTGCAGTCGCCCCCCCCCACCGTCACTACATGCCAGCTATGCCGTCTGGGGGCTGTTTCTGGCTCACCGGCGTGCAGTCGCCCCACCCCACCGTCACTGCATGCTGGCCTTGCCGTCTGGGTGCCGTTTGGATTCCACCGACGTGCAGTCACCCCCACCCCACCGTCACTGCATGCCGGCAATTGAATCTGGGTAGCGTATAAACCACACCGGCGTGCAGTCGCCTCGCGGCGTGGCATACCCCCCAGCGGGCCATGCAATGACGGTTGGGCAGATGCTATCGGGCTACGCGATGAACAGACCCGACCACACATGAGCGCCCGAATTACTCATACACGAAGTGGCTGGGCTATCGACGCACAACCTCCCGTCTAGGCGTCTAGTCTATCTGCCACACGCATGAGCCACAACGTCAACACAGGAGCTCACATCGCCGCGTAAGCGATGTTAATCAGCACATACACACCACATCAGGTGTCAGTCATTCCAGCGGCAAATGCATATATAATGATGTTCCCCATGGACACGCACAAACGTTAGCACCTAACACCCTGCCACCGGTTGTTCATGGCCAACAATCCGACACGACGCAAACGGAGCATGAACACCATCTTACGCGCTTTCAGTGTTCGTCCATACACAGGGAGATGACACATGACGTATCCGCTACTCGTTCCATCACCACGTTGGGATTCACGGAGCGCCACAACTGCCGAACCAGCATGTGCGCCCCAAGGATACCGCCTGCAGATTGTCACAGGTCTTGTGACACTCCAAGCATACGATGAAGCTGGTGCGTTTTATGGAGCGCAAACTCTTGCCCAACTCAGACAACACTATGGTCAGCACCTACCCGATCTGGTGATTGTTGATTGGCCGGCTGTGCCGGTTCGAGCCGTCATGCTCGATGTCTCGCGCGACAAAGTGCCCACCATGGCGTCGCTCGAACTGATGCTTGACCGGTTTGCCACGCTACGCTACAACATGTGTATTCTCTACCTCGAACACACGTTTGCACACCCGGGTCACGACGAAGTATGGCACGCAGCGTCACCGTTTACTCCCGACGAAATCGCACACCTGACCGCCTACGCACAGACCCGCCATATCACCTTAGTGCCACAACAGAATGCACTTGGGCACATGGAACGTTGGCTGTCACATCCGCGCTATGCGCATCTCGCCGCACTCCCAGGCGGATATGTTGCGCCGAACGGCGACCATGAGCCAGCTGCCTGCCTCGAGCCGCGTCACCCACAGTCGTTTCCGCTTATCGCAGAACTCCTCACTAACGTGGCTACAACATTTGATGCGCCATTCGTCCACATCGGTCTCGATGAACCAATTGACCTGAATCCGGCCGTGTGGGATGCAATTTTTGATGTGCCAGGCGCGCCAGTGCCGTGGGCAGATGTCGACAACGGGGCCTTCTGCGTGCCGTTACCAGCCGATCGACTACACGACTATGTCACTTGGGTAGCGCGTATCCACGAGATACCCGCCCTAGCAACTAAACAGCTGCTCATGTGGGCGGACGTGCTTGCGCCACATCCGGACGCCATTCCACGCATCCCATCTGACATCATCTTGATTGAATGGGGCTACGATGCCAATCATCCATTCCATGAACGAATTGCCCGCTTGCGCCAACATGGACACACCTGCTGGGTAGCACCAGGTACATCAGCGTGGGATTCACTCGCAGGTCGTATCCCAACCATGCAGGCGAACGTCGATGCCGCCATAAAGGCCATCCAACACCATCAAAGTCCTGGGATAGTCATGTGTGAATGGGGTAATGCTGGGCATATACATCAATACCCAATCTGCTGGCCAGGATTTGTATATGCAGCCCTGCGCAGTTGGCATCCCGACCAGAGCGTCGACACCGTCAGTGCACTGAGTCATATCATCGGTAATCGTGGATTAGCAGAAGCGACGTACCGCATCGGGAGCCTCGACCGCCATTTTTGGCCGGTATTCACCCAATCTGGCATCGTCGCTGACCTGCTCGTGCATCCGGCACACATCAATGACATGGTCAGCCGTGGGCTGACCAACGACATGTTGATTGCAGTTGCAACCGAGTGCGACGAGGTGATAACCTTGTGCAGACACTACACCCAAACCGTTGACAGCCACCTCTGGGCCCGTGAAATCAGCGTAACCGCACAGTGGATGCAGGTTGCTGTCGCACATACACAACACACGCTCGGCTGGCCAACGGCGATCAACTACGTGCAGTATCAATCGCTGGTGACAGACCTACTTAACACCTATGCCGATATATGGTTGACACGCAATCGAATCGGCGGACTTCGTGATTCACACGCCAAATTACAGGCACTTGTGCAACGCATGTGAGCGGTCGTCCGCCACCGTCACACTGCGGAGTACAACATCGACTGCCGTCATGATCATGCGTATGTGCGAGCTGTGTCGCCTCAGTTCTATCAGATCAACCCCGCAGTCAATTCAGACCATGCGCCAGCACTAGGCAACTGATTGAAGACGTGCACAGTGCCTATACACGCCGTCCTTGTATGTCCCCGCAGCATCTCATGTTATACTCGCCGTATACCCAATCCACACCCAGCGAAAGGATCTGCAATGACGCAGTCAGCCCCCTTAATTACCGTCGGGTTTCGCGATGCCACCCCGCTGCTCAATGACCCGATTGCGCTCCGCGCCCAGGCCGAACGTGACGGGTACCTCTTTTTCAAACAACTCTTGCCCAAATCAGACGTGCAAACACTGCGCACCGAGTTGCTCGAACTCCTGGCCAAACGCGGCTGGCTCCGCCCCGACATGCCTCTCGATGCCGCCCTCGTCAACCCCGAGGCAGTGGTCGATCTCGAGTCGTGGGGCGGCACCGGCGTCAGCGAGGAGGCGTATCGCGAATTGCAGCAAAGTCTGCTCTTCCAGCGCTTTCAGCATCACCCGAGCTTGATTCGCCTGTATCAGACGCTGTTTGATGCGGCCGTTTTGCCGCACCCGCGCACCATCGCCCGCGTCATGGTGCCGTGCCCTTCCTTTCGGCCAACGCCGATGCACCAAGACTTTATCCACATTCAGGGCACTAAACAGGTCTGGACCTGCTGGTTGCCCGTCGGCGATGTACCTCGCTCGCTGGGTGGCCTGACCGTGCTCCACGGCTCGCACAAACTCGGTGTCTTGACGGTGCGTCACGCCGAGGGGGCAGGCAATCTCGAGACCAACTTGTGTGATGTCGATTTGCCGTGGATTGAGCACGACTACGAGATGGGCGACGTGCTGACGTTCCACAGCTGTTTACTCCACAAATCGTTGCCCAATCAGCAGCCTGACATAGTGCGCCTCTCGTGCGATTACCGCTTCCAGCCGGCCCAGCAGGAGATCGAGGAGCGCTCACTCCAGCCACACATGCAGGTAGCCACCTGGGACGAGCTCTACGCCGGCTGGAACGACACCACTTACCAGTATTATTGGCAGCGTGCACCGCTCACGCTCTCACCGTGGGATGAATCACTCCACTGGCAAAAAGAGCGCATTTGCAATTAGCGTCGTGTATCCAGATGGGGGCACAGCTGTGCCCCCACCCAGTCCCCTCTCCACCACCCTGATCACCCACGTAAGTCATAGCGTGGGCGCATCACCGTCTGGAGCATGACCTCCTCGGCAGTGGCCATGGTACCTGCCTCAAGCAGGCCTTGCATCAGGCTCGGCGAGTAGCCACTGACCAGCGCCACGCCGCGCTGATCGGCGCGAGCCGGGACACCGTGGCTATGGCGCAGGTTCCAAAACACCACCTGCGGCACGGTGTAGCCGGCCTCCGCATATTTGCGGGTTATCATCTCGATGGCGCTGTCGTCATACTCGACACACTCGTCGAACTGCATGTCCGACAAGATCAGCAACGTCTGCGGCATCTCGGCCGCCGGCACCTGATTGGCCACTGCCACCTCGAGGATGCGGGTAAATGCCGCATGGAGATTAGTATTCATCTCCCAATCAGACTTCACCAAGCTGTCATACTTGGCCACGATATCACCACGGAGATAGTGAATTTTGGCCGTATCAGTGAACGTCAACACCAGATCCTTGAATGCACCGGTGTTTTTGTCGGCCATATACAGTCCCAAGGCTACGGCGATGTCGAGGGCACGCGTATCGGGTGCCACATGTTGTGTCATGGACCTCGACACATCGACGAGCGGCAACACTGAGGCCACACCTACGTAGTTGGGCAACGCAGCCCATTGCGCCCGCACCAGCGTGGCCTCGTCAGCGGTGTAATAATCGCGCAGTGGGCGAATCACCTCATGGGGATAAATGGCCGTAGCATTGACTTTGGTCTCGCCAGCAGCCAACTGCTTGAGATAGATCTGGTACATACCAGTACGCGCCGCAAATGTTCTGCGGTAGCGCACCGCCGCCTGTGATGGCAACGCGGCAAAGTTAATGTCGTCCCAGCGGCGGGCACACATCTTCTGCTCGACCACATTGGTCAAGCCGACAAGAAGCTGCCGGTATTGCTTGGGAGAGAGCCCAAGATGCTGGCGCAGGGCAATCGCCACCGGCCCCTGCCGTGGCATCCACTTGGCGCACAGCTGATTACCGGCTGCCAAGCCCGCGGCAATCAGATCAAAAGCCTCGGCCCGTAGTGGCCCGGTCAAGACCAACAGGTCGTCCCAGCGACCAATGATAGGGATGTTGGGCAAAATTGCCCGCGCCCCAGCCTCATCGACCCGCTCGAGGTAGGCCAAAATCGCGCGGAACGTGTCGCGCATGCCGGCGCCACCACGCACATCACGGGCCCATTGGGCGATGCGCAAGGCCACGTCACGCTGTGCGGCATGTGCCTGCGCAAACGCCGGGATGATGGCGTCGCCGTGGAGCGTGCCAATCACATAGAAGAGGTCGACACAGGCGTTGGCGCTCGATTGGCGCGTCTGCATGCCGTTCTCGGTGCGGATGGTTTGGTTTTGGGTGGCAGTGAGAAAAGTTGTCACGTGCATTCCTTTCATGAATGAAATCGATTTTGATGACGCAGAGCCATAGCACCCACCCGCAAGTGGATACACGAATCCCGTGCATCAAAATAAGTTCATTCATGTTGGAGTGACAACCCGGAGGTGTTCACGTGGTTGCAGTCGAGTGGCTGTGCCTCATTCGGCCGACTGGCCTGTCAATGACAATCTGTGAGGATGTTTGCCAGCGACTGCACCACGGGATGTTGTTGTGACTCAGGCTAGGGGTTCAAATAAGCATTGATGTTTTTGCTACCTAACCTTACCGTGTTAGATAATAACAAACAAACAATACAACGTCAATATGGTTTTTATGAGAAATTTTTAATCTTGTTGTTAATATTGCAATCCCTACTGTATGCCAATCATGGTACCTGGGATTGTGCTAATCATACTGCCATGTGATCTCAGCACAATCCCTGCTCAACTTTCACATCTTCCCACAACAGGAGAGAAGACATCAGTACCTATAAAAAAGACATACCAGCCAGAAAAAGTGTGTGTGACACAAACCACATCGTCAGGAAATGTAGCCCCCCAGCTTTGTAGAGCTGGGGGGTGTGTGCATGTGTATTATTCGACAATAAAGTCGATACGTCCACCCTGTAGTACGCCATCAAGATACACTTCAATGGCATACTCGCCCTCTGCGAGCACATACGACGGTCCCAGATCAATAGGCACATCGAACTGGACCGCGCCATCACTCGCATTGTCCCATTCGCTGACAAAGCGGAGGGATTCGTCTTCGTACCCATCAACAAAGAATTTGACCAACAGATGGGTCCCTGCAGGAACCTGCGTCGCCTCAGCTTGAATGGTCAGCGGATACCCATCAAACGATGTATTATCAAACGTATCCGACCCAACAAATTCATCGTTTTCGTCCACAGTACCGAGGACTACATCAGCGAGCACGCCAGTGCC
>JBKCLM010000082.1:0-2792 GCA_046300655.1 Chloroflexota bacterium
ATCAACGCCGTGGCTGGTCACGACGCTAGTAGTGCTGATACTCGTGGGTATGACGCGTTGGGTGCATATCGACGGGTTGGTGTTGCCGCCGTGGGTGGATGGCGTGCATCATACAGTGTTGGTGCGGGTGGCGATTGAACAAGCACAGGCTGCCTGGGATGTGATGCCGTATTTGCCGGTCAACCCGTTGTTGTACCACACTGGGTGGCATAGTGTGATGGCGTTTGTGTGGTCGGTATCACCATCTGCGTTCGTTGATCTGGGTTGGTTTTTGTTGATTGTTGGTCAATGGATGAACGTGCTCGCCGTGGTGAGTGTGGCTGGGGTGGCCTGGTACTGGTGGCGCAGTTGGTCGGCGACGGTCATTGCATTATTAGTGGTCGGGTTATGGTCGATTATGCCGGCCTACTATGTGAGTTGGGGGCGCTACACGCTGTTGGCTGGGATGATTTGGTTGCCGGTGGTGCTCGTGGCAATTGATGTCCTGTGGCACGCAGATGAACCCAATTGCTGGCTGTGGGTTGGAGTGCTGTTGGCCGGCCTGTTGTTGACACACTTTGTGGTGGGGGTGATGGCGATCCTCTGGGGCGTGGTGCTATGGGCGGCCCATGGACGTCTGGCGCGCGGGTGGGCTATGGCCGGTGGTATGGTGGTTCTGTGTATGTTGCCGTGGTGGAGTGTGTTTGTTGCACAGGCGATGTGGATGAGTACTGGCGATGCGTCGGCACGGGCAGTGGTTGGCAACGTGAGTCATAATGCGTTCGTGCCGGAGTTGTTTTGGGCGCGTCACCATGTGTGGCTGGTGCCACTGACACTCCTGAGTGCGTGGTGGCTGATGCGCCGCCGGCAAATTCGGGGCGTGTTGGTAGTACTCTGGTGGGCGCTGGTGATTGTTGTGGCGAACCCACCGGTGCTTGGGTTGCCGTATTTGTCGTTTTTTACCAATGAAACGTGGCTGACCGCGATGTACGTGCCTATCGGGCTGTTACTGGCTGGTGCAGGGGCACGATGGCAACAACGCTGGGTCAGCATCCTGATGATTGGGTTGGCGTTGATAGCGTTTGGTGGAATGCAACGAGTGGTACGCCCGGCGACGATTCTGGCCAATCAGGCGGATATGGCAGCGATTGTCTGGATAGATGCGCAACTGCCGGTCAATGCGGTGCTGTTGACGAATACCACGGAGTGGATGTGGCAGGTTGATCGGGGTGTGGATGGGGGCTGGTGGGTGATGCCATTGACCGGGCGGGCGACCACCACGCCGCCGGTATTATTTACCTATGCCGATGCGGCTGTGGCACAGGCGCTCTATACGCAGACGACACAGGTGCGTCAGATTCGCACGGCAGATGACCTGGCAGCGTGGTTGCAGGCGAATCCGGCGATTACCCATGTGTATGCGACAGAGCGCGGGGTGATTACGCCACAGATGGTGGCGATGTTGCCGAATGTGATGCGTGTGTACGCTACAGGAGATGTGGCGATTTATGCGGTGCAACCATGACAACGTCATTGAGCGAGCGTGAACTGCAAATCTTGCGATTAGTAGCCGAAGGCTTTTCCAATCGCCAAATAGCGGGCCAGCTTGATATAAGCGAGAACACGGTCAAAGTGCATGTGCGTAATATCTTTGGCAAGATTCAGGTGGCGTCGCGCACCGAGGCTAGCATGTATGCGGTACGCAATGGCTTGCTTGTTGATGTGGTGCCAGTTGATGTGGCGCCGGGTGATGTGGATGAACCAGATCTACTGCCTAATCCGCCCCCACTTGTGCCGATGTGGGTACGCCTACGCTGGCTGGTGCTGATTGGACTTGTGGCGTTGGTGGGTGTGATTGTGGGTGGCGTGTGGTGGTCGATGCGCAATGTGTATCAGGTGCGCCCGATTGCACAACCCACTGATACCCAGCGGTGGCGGCAATTGGCCCCGTTGCCGGTGGCAGCCCCCGGTGTACAGTTGGTGATGGTAGCAGGGCAGCTGTATGCGCTAGGTGGCGGATTAGGGCAAACGGTGATGCAGTATGACGCGAGTCACGCAGCCTGGGTTGTCACTGGTGAATTGCCGTTCCCATCGCCGTATGGGGTACGTTGGCACGATGCAACTGGCCTGTGGTTGATTGACTCGACGACGCACATAATCTGGCTTTGGGATGGTCAATCGTGGCAAGTCCGTGGGCAAATCCCTGATGGTGTATCTCCTATAGCACTTGTGCGGGTGGCCGGTACATTAGTCATACTTGATACACAGGGTGCTGTGTGGCGACCGACTGACGGATTAAACAATAGTTGGCAGCCATATGTAGCGCCTGCATCTGTCTTGGTATCACCACGAATGGTCGTGCTCGATGACGTGTTGCTATTGTTTGGTGATGGTCGCGTGGTGTGGAAGTCACTCGATCAAGGGCGAACGTGGTTGCCTGATGGCGAATTAGGGCGACCATGGCAGGGAGGACAGGCTATCCCCATATTGAGTGCTATCATGCTGATCCGCGATGACCAACAATCGCTGTATACGCTTACGGTGGGCGAGGGAGCCACGCAAGACGTACCGGTGTCGATTGCTCCGGATGCGCCAATGACGATTTGGCAGACGATGATTGTGATTGGGACTGTGGATGGGAGTCGGATCGATACGTATCAATTTGTGTACCAGTCGTTTATGCCGATGATGCAATAATCATGGTGTAAAAAAGCCCTCGCACCGATGATAAAGGTGCGAGGGCTTTTGTTTGAGGGCTAATCGGCGATAGCGTTGTAATCCTCTGCAGTTTGACCGAGTACCGTGTTGTTGAG
>JBKCLM010000083.1:0-20480 GCA_046300655.1 Chloroflexota bacterium
TCCCCAGGTAACCATGGTGCCGTTGTGGAGCACGCCTAGGGTGAACGAAGCGCCGACGGCAACGTCTTTGAGGGCAAGGCCACGCGGCGTCGGTGTGCGAGTAAAGGTAGAAGTCATCGTCGGCGTTGATGTGGCCGTAAATGTCGCTGTGGGCGTCGACGATGCCGTGACAGTAGCGGTGGCTGATGGTGTGAATGTTGGTGTGGAGGTTGGGCCGACATCAACAATCGAGTAGACGACACCATCCGTCTTGCGCGATAGGTCGCAGACTGGATCGCCGAGGAGCCAGTTGTCGGATGAACCGAGTTTGCTGGGTGGCAGAATTTTGAAGAGCATGTACTCGGTTGGCTCGAGATCCGCATCGTTGGTATACGTAATGGGAATGGTTAGACTACCTGCGTTGTTAGCAGGTACTTTACCTCCGTCATAGTCACCTGGTGGGATGGTAATCAGCCAGTTGTTTGAGCCGGAATCATGGATGATTGAGCCGGTGCCGAAGCGACCTGCGTTTACTGCACCAAGCGCAAAGTCTGTATCAGGTGTGGCAGTGCCCTCAGACATCTGGAGCATAATGGTCGTGCCACTTTTGACACGTCCATTTATGCGGATGTTGAGTGCAGTTGGATTGGTAGTCTCTCCATTGCCGGTGTCGCGTGACGTGCCAAGATCAATTATCGGCCGTAGTCCTACTTCGATCCCATCAAGGAAATTACCTGCAGTTGGTGCAGGTCCATCAATAGCTGCGAACCCTAAATTACGAATTCCATTCCAACCAGTTGATGGCAACGTGTGTACGCCGCTATATTCTCCCCATGTTCCATTTACTACTGATGTTGCACTCGTGGTACCAGTAGGAGTTGTGTATGTTGTAGACGAAAAGGTAAAGCCGGTATGTGCTACCGCAGTAGTGTCTGGGTTGCTGCCACCAGTGCTTTTTGCATACATGATAGGTCGATAATAACTATCTCCAGCGATGGAGCCTGACGGTAAACTATTCGGTATACCAAATGCAAATTGGGCAATATCTGCACGACCGCCATTAATTGGTTTATGTCTGAAGGTAAATTCAATCACATCATTATTAACTACGCACATCTCTTGGTAGATAAATGTCACGTAATGTGCATTTAGTTCAGCGTATTTAGTGCCATGAAAGGCAGTTGTACCTTGTAATCCGGTACGTTGAATTTCGATGATCCGTATACTATTTTGTGCCGGTGTACAATTTGTTTCTACATGCAAAGGATGTGCTGTTTGCCAGCCACGCATTTTCGTCTGATTAATATATGCCCATCCGTTTCCAAGTGCAAAACACGCAAAATCTGATTCTTCAAATGATGTATTCGCGAAGGTACGTAATCCCGTTGTGCCGTTACCGACTGGATTACTCGTGGTTGGGATTGAGCCACTATAGTCAATCGCGGGCTCGATATATTCAGATGTGCTCGCCTGCAACATGGCAGGATAGCTACCAATTTGTTCAGGAGTGCTGTGTCCAACGACAAATAACAGTACGAGCAACACGCTGAATGCTATTGTGCGTTTGTGTCTCATTTATGACCTCTTGCCACGTATGGCGTGAGAAAATCCAATGTTCGGTAGTCATTGCTGCATAGGGGGATTCGCACATGACATGATGATTGAGTGGAATCCGCCCTATGAGCCATGTAGGTGTACTAGCGATCGCGTGGAATGCGTGGCTTGGTAGCGCTTGGCGTGAATGTAGGCGGTAACGGCGTCCAGGTAGCACGTGCTGGTGATGGTGTAATAAATCCTGTGCTCGTTGGAGTGCGTGAGACCAACATGTTGAAGCGTGAGTCACCAAGCATGGCAACTCCCCCAGTTGACAAAGCCACAGCCGAGTTTACGTAGCCGGCGCGTACGACGCGTACTTGCTCACGCAGTAATTTGGCTGCCGCAAAATCAACTTGCCCATATATGTTCGTTCCCCATCCATAGACCGTGCCGTCGGCAGCACGTGCCACTGAGAATTGTCGGCCAGCACTGATTTCGACAATATTGCGCAGTCTATTGACACCTTTACACTGGCCGAGATCTGGTGCTCCACGTTTTGATGAGCGCCAACATACCACCGTGCCGTCTTCGCGCAGCGCTAATGAATGGTCAAATCCTGCACTGATTGCTTTGATGTTGCTGAGTGTGGCGATGAAACTGGAGTGTACCAGGTGAGGGTGACCCCAACCTACAACTCTTTTCTGACGCGTTATCGCAAGAGAATGTTCGTGCCCGGCGCTGATGGCAGTGATGTTTCGTACAAATCCGGGTACAGTGGCTTGACCTGCTTGATTGCGCCCCCACCCGACTACAGTTCCATCAGATTTCAGCGCCAAAGCGTGACCGTAAAACGCTGATATTGCAGTGACGTCTCTACGGGCGGCTGATGGAATATTGCGTTGTTTGAATTCATTCGATCCCCAGGTGTTGACAACACCGTCGCTTCGCAATACGAGCGCCCAGTTCATGCCTGCTTCGACCTGCGTCACGTTGGCTGCATTCAAGAACCCAGGAATCATGGTTTGACCTTGTTGATTGATGCCCCATGTCACTAATTTGCCTGATGCCATCACACCGATCACAAATGATTGACCGACCGCAATATCAACAATTGCATACGGGAGTGGTGTCGATGTCAAACTCGGGGTCAGCGTCATTGACGGCGTTAAGGTCACTGTTGCAGTAGGGGTGCTTGTGCGGCTTGGTGACAACGTCGGAGTGAACGTAGGCGACGAATTTGTAAATCGAATGCTGTTCGAACTAATCTGCGCTTCAGTATCACTTCCCGTGATTCCCGAGATATTTGTGTTGCTAATCGCGTAGGTTCCAGCACCTGTGCTACCGATGTCTACATCTATCGCACAACTTGACATGGCGCTCATAGCCGCGCCTGACACAACGATTTGATTGTTGGTAACGGTTACAGTATCAGGACATGTAGTAGTGAATGCTCCTGTATAAAGTCCTGCAGGAAGGGTGAATGTGAATCCTACGTTAGATTTAGTGGCTGGGAAATTATTCTGTATTGCTAAACGTAAACGACTTACTGATGATGCCGTCGTCTCCAACCAAAGTGCGTGTATCGATACTGCTTGTGCTCCAACATATGTGACATCGCTGACACTATATGTACCAGCAGTGCTCCCCAAATTGTGCTGTGTCATTAGACCGATATCGAGCGGGTCGCCATTGGTTGGGTCCGGTTCGGCACGGAACCCGATATTTGCGCCATCGAACAATTCGTCATAACTGTAAAAGTAGCGTTCAGCGACTGCACCATCGAATGTGGCCATATTCGTTGGAGCATACACTTCTTTCATGCCAATAAATAACCCAGATACAGGGTCAATTGCTTGAATGGTGCGTACTGGATCAACAAAGTATGCGGCACTACCAGTATCTGCCTCAAATGGTGCGACGTCGCCACCTTTATAAAAGACGACTGGTACAGTGTTGCCAGTTGGGATCACAATTGAATATTCGTCTGTATAAAATTTATCGGGATTTACATATGTGATGTCACGTTGTACGGTGTAAGTCAAGCCACCGACCGCGACAGAGTAGAGCATGCGTACACCTCCACTTCCGGTTGATGTAGCACCAGATGTATTCGCTGTGCCCGTTAAATTTGAGATGGTCAAATCGTCAAATGTGGATGCAAAATCAGTAATTTCTAGGGATGATTTTGAACCGTTCAGTGATGTATATAGTGTTCCACCGATATTTAAATGGAAACCGAAATCACCATTGTTGTAGTGAAAATCTTTGTTTTTGAATTTGATTTGTTCACCAGCACCGCTGACATTAAATGTCAAATTCAAGCCATCGCCGCCGCTCGTGAGTATGCCACCGCCGCCATTGATGGTCACGGTTGCCGAGTCACGTGGCGCAGCGGCGTATGCACCAGTTAGAAAGAATTGAAAGGTTATTGCAAAAATTAACAACGAGATTAAAAGTTTCCAATGCATCAGTTGAGCGTATACTTTGTGCTGTCGATTGATCGTGAACATCGAGATGCTCCTTGATTCCGTGTATGTGCGCATAACGTCCATACGTTGTAAATAACACTCAAAATAATACCATCTGGAGATAATCTAAATCAATAAAAATGATGATTACAGATGCAAAATATGTCGTGATGAATGTAAAAATTACGCATTATAAATTTAATCTTTTGTTGAGGATAGAAATCTGATTTATAGCAATTTGTAATCAAATCATATTTATACGATAACAAATTTACAATACTAAATAAATGAACATAACTAGTATATAAAAATACACAATTAATGTCATATATTTGTAATAATAAAATGAAAATATGTAAAAAATTACATAAATAAGCAGAGTCGTGCTATTACACGACTCTGCGCGCCAAATTACAGTTAGATTAAGAGAATCTCTTGTGGTTTGAGTTGCTTTTGTTCGTTCATGCTACCAGAACGATACCCAGCGAGGTCAAGCGTGACATATTTGTAGCCGAGATCCTTGAGTTTATTGGTGATGGATTCGCGGTTTTCAAGCGCTAAGCCAAACTGATCAATGGTAACCTCGATACGGGCCATGGTGTCGTGATGGCGCACACGAAACTGGAGGAATCCCAAGGTGCGCATGAATCGTTCGGCCTCATCGAGAATGCGCAATTTGTCGGCAGTGACTCGCTCGCCATATTGAATTCTCGATGAAAGACAGGCGTATGATGGTTTGTTCCAATTTGATAGACCGAAGTTTTTGGCGAGCACGCGAATCTCAGACTTGCCAATCCCTGCGTCGATTAATGGGCTACGTACATTGAATTCTTTTGCCGCTTGGTGCCCCGGGCGATGTGTGCCAACATCATCAGCCATGGCACCGTAAATGATGTTTGTGATGCCATGTGCTTTGGCGACTGGTTCAAGCTCAGTGAAGAGGGTCTTTTTGCAGAAGTAACAACGATCTGTATCGTTACGTGCATACCCCTCGAGGTCAAGTTCGCGGGTTTGTACCACCACATGTTTGCATCCAATTTGGTTGGCAAGCTCTTTGGCCAACCCCAACTCTTCACGTGGATAGGTCTCTGAGTCAGCTGTGCCAGCGATACAGCGATCCCCAAGAACATCGTAGGCGATTTTGAGCAGAACAGTGCTATCGACGCCTCCTGAGAACGCTACCACAACTGACTGCATCTCGCGGAGGATTGACTCGAGGTGGGCTACTTTATCATTGAGAGAGGGTGTATTCATTTGGTTCCTCGTGTGCGAGCATCATGCATTTTGCGTGCGATTCGGGCTGCAACTGCACCTGCACCGATGCCATTATCGATATTGACGACGCTAATTCCTGGTGCGCAACTCTGGAGCATTGTGCCCATCGCTGCCATTCCCTGGCCACCATAGCCGTAACCAACGGCAGTTGGTAAGCCAATCACCGGCACGTCAACCAGACCTGTGACGACTGACGGCAATGCGCCATCCATTCCTGCTGCCACAATAATAACATCAACTGGAACATCTAGTAGTTGACGTAATGGCGTGAAAAGACGATGTAATCCGGCGACACCAACATCGGTGACACGGTGCACCACACAACCAAGTTCATTGCAGATGGCTGCTGCTTCGTCAGCGGCAGGCAAATCGCTGGTGCCTGCCGCAATGATGCCTACTTGGCCACCAAGATCAGGGATGTGACTGTCTGCGGTGGTGATTGTAATAATACGATCAGCAGTGCCACGTACGATGATGTAATCTCGAAAATGAGCGACCAAAGCGTCCACGGTTTCGCCGTTTGGACGACTCACCAGTACGCGATGGTTATGTTGCAGGATGCGTTCGGCAATCGCTAGGGTTTGTGTGCTTGTCTTGCTCTCAGCATATATGACCTCGGGCATACCTGTGCGTTGTTGACGCAACAAATCGAGATTGGCAATTGAGTCAAGATAGTTACGTTGATTGTGGTTCATGATGTTGTTTAGTCTCCCCTATTGCAGTGATTGTGATGCCAATTAACAAACTGACAAAGCCGACGAGTTGGATTGCTGCGACAGCCTCATCAAAGAGGATAAATGCCAAAATAGCCGATCCAACAGGTTCTCCTAAAATGGCAATGGTGACCAGTAGTGCTGAGAAATGGCGCATGGCGAAGTTGATCGTCGTATGCCCAATTAATTGTGGACCAACCGCTAATCCTAGTAGCACTAACCAGATTTCGACTGGATAGTCCATGCGAGTATCGCCAGTTGATAGTGCGGCAATCAGTAAGACGATCGCTGCGCTCCCATATGTCATCCAGACATAATGGAGTAGTGGGAGTTGATTGCGTAAGCCACGCCCAACCAAAAAGTACGCCGAGCCACTCATTGCTCCGATGATGGCCAGAGCATTCCCAAGGAGCGGATTGCTCCCTTGTTGCGTCTGTGAATCACTGAACGCAATTGCGAGTGATCCTACAATCGTCATGAACATGCCCATCACGCGCCAGCGGTTGAGCTTTTCACCGAATAATAGCCATGCCACAATCCCCACCCATAGTGGATTTGTAGTGACTAATGCAGCTGATGATGCCACTGAGGTATATTCAAGAGACTGGATCCATGTGGCGAAGTGGAGTGCGAGACATGTGCCAGCGATAACTGCGAGCCCAGCTTGTTTGCGTGTTACACCGTGTGGAAACGACTGATGCGTGACGGCGACAATTACGCTCAATACTGTTGCGGAAATACCTAGGCGCACTGCTGCAATCACCAATGAAGGAACATCCCCTGCTTGAGCCAGGCGAATCAAAATTGACGCTGACGCGATAACTATGATTCCAATTGCGAGGGCGATGCCGGCGATAACACGTTGTGAATAAGTGGGCATTGACGTTTGTCTCAGTTACTGAACACCACGACTATTATACTGTGAACTAAAGCCACCGATGTGATGCATTGCATCACATCGGTGGCTAATATGTCCCATATGATTACAGTACGTATCACCCACTCGTTCGCATCAGCTAACAGAGTCATGGCGTGGGGGGGGATTCGCCAGTGGGATTCGTGTGTATTCACAGTATGGGCAATAATTCACCAAGCTAAACTGTAAGTACGACGGAATCGTTTTACGTTGTTCACTTGATGTTCATATTTTAAAAGTTATTTGCACAGAAATAATCGTACATTTGAGTGATTTTTGTCTAAGACTATCAAATGAAATATCCTTAACATTTATGAAAGTTATTTCTGGATGACAAATGTGTGTGCATAATGAATTTTGATTTAATCAAAAGAAAAGAGCAGTAGACTTACTGAAACATGCAAATTATTCTGGTACAACGCAATAATTAGGGCTATAATTGAACTGTTGTAAAAGGAACCCAAATGCGTGTACTAATGATTTCGTGGGAGTACCCTCCTCATATGGTTGGGGGAATGGGTCGACATGTGGCTGATTTAGCTCCACAACTCACTACACAAGGCACTGAACTACATGTGTTGACTCCCGGTACGTACGATGCGCCACCATACGAACTAGTCTCAGTAAATCTGCATATTCATCGGATTCCACTCCCACCTTCTTCGTACGATATCGTAACGCAAATAAATTCGGCAAGTGCACTGTTCTTGCGAGTTGCACAGCAGATATGGCGAGCACAAGGCGGTTTTGACCTAATCCACGTGCATGATTGGCTCCTTGCTGATGTAGCAATCACGCTCAAGCATCATTTCAAGCGACCGCTAGTAGCAACAATTCATGCTATTGAGCGTGGCCGTCGGCGTGGGTATGTTAATACAGCTGAGTCGCAATACATTGATGCATGTGAGTGGCGTTTAGGCTATGAAGCATGGCGAGTAATCGTCTGCTCACAATACATGGTTGGACAACTCCAGCAAGAGTTTCAATTGCCCTCCGACAAAATCGATATGGTGCCCAATGGTGTGGTGGTACCGCCATATCCATTTGCCGACGCATCATCACGTATGGCATTCCGCACGAAGTATCAACCACATGATGCGCCATTATTGTTTGCAGTTGGTCGTCTTGTCCATGAAAAAGGTTGGCATGTATTAATGCATGCTGTGTGTGATCTCGTCAAAGAGTATCCACAACTGCGATTAGTATTGGCTGGCGTAGGTGGCTATCAACAAGCATTACAACACCTGGTCACCGAACATGATTTACATGAGTCAGTTGTTTTTGCTGGATTTATCAGCGACAAAGAACGTAATTCACTCTATGCTGCTGCTGATGTAGCGGTGTTTCCATCACTCTATGAGCCATTTGGCATCGTTGCGCTTGAGGCCATGGCACTGCGATGCCCGGTAGTGGTGAGTGAAACCGGTGGGCTACGCGAGGTGGTTGATTCGCATCGGACCGGTTTATTGGTATACCCTGATGATGTCGAGTCGTTGACGTGGGGGTTGCATCATACATTGACACACATCCATGCAACGCAAGATCGTGTAAACGCGGCGTTTGAAGAGGTGCGGATGGTGTTTGGCTGGCAGACTATTGCCGCTGCAACTGCTGCGATTTACGGCAGAGTTGTCTCTGAATGGCGCAGAGGTGGGTGGGGAACGACTGACTAGGGGTCACGTACTTGCACAATCATGCTTGCATTACCGTGGCTCGTACATTCGAAAGAGTATTCGCCGGCGCTCAAAAAGCGCTGGCGAATTTGTTGATTGGGTTCGATATTGCGCCCTGCAACAAGTGCAGTGGTGGCACTCTCGTTGCGAATAATGAGTGTGTCACGCACTCCACGGATGAGCTCTACAGTCTCGGGCAAGGCCCGTGGTGCATCGTCACGAATGACGACCACCACGGTGCGTTGCGCATCGAACCACCACCATCCAGCTGTGCCGATGATCGCTGTGAGCGCAACACTCAAGATGATGATGGTCCATTTTGACATTTAGCGTACCTCTACCGTAACGGGGACTGTTCCTGCATTGGCGAACGTAAGTTCAACCTCGAACGTGTCGCCTTTCTTGAGATCTTGATTTAACCCAATCAACATGATGTGGTAGCTCCCTGGCTTGAGTGTTTGGTTGCCTTGTGCCGGGATCGTCACGCCACCCTCAACTGGGCGCATCTGCATCATGCCATTGTCACCCTTAATGACGGTGTGTAACTCAACGTTTTTGGCGATACTGCTTTGGGCGTTGATGAGCGTATCCTCACCACTTGTGTTCGTAATGTACATATAGGCGGCACTGTTATCACCGCTCAGTCCTTTACGCGCCCACGGATCGCTCAACGAAATGCCGTCTTTGCTTGCGATGGGTGTGGCGATGACATCGGTGGTCGGCATGGTCATCGGCATATTGCCCATATCGCCGTGCCCTGCCTCGCCTTCGGCATGCATCCCTTGGTGTGACATGTTGGCCTGGTTGCCACATGCGACCATGCTCACAAGCATCACTACCATCAAAATATACCGTAACATATCAATTACTCCATGAGTTATTCATTAATTAATGCAGATAAATCGCTAAAAACGTCGTCTACAGGCGAGCCGAAACCAAACAAGAGTCGCCGTTGTCCTTGCTTGTCAATCACGGTTGAAGTTGCCGTGTGATCCATGGCGTAGCCCAACGCTGAGTCTGGTAAGTCGCGGCGAGTTGCGCCTGCGCCATATGCCTTATAGACGGCATTCAGCGTCTCGGTGTCACCAGTTAACCCCACGATGTCGTTGTCAAACATGCCAATAAAGCGATTGAGTCGCTCACTGGTATCACGTTCTGGGTCTACTGTAATAAACACAACCTTTAGTTTGGTGCGTTGTTCACCTAGCCGATTCAATACTACTTGCATGTCAGACATGGTCGCAGGACAAATGTCAGGACAGTTGGTATAGCCAAAAAAGATGACGACAACTTTGCCACGTTGATCAGAGAGACGAAAGGGTGCGCCGTTTTGGTCTGTCAAAGTAAAGTCAACTGCGACGTCGGGTGGTTCGACGGTGGCGCTTTTAAACTCGTACGATGTGCAACTCGTGAGTACGAGTAGTGTGGCTAGCCAGACAAGCCAAATATGTAAAGAAACAGCGCGTTTCATGAGTTAAACTCCCTTACCGATCGAATTGTTAGTCTGATACTAGTGGATAACTACGAGGTGGTGGCGTACAAGATGCAGGATACCAGCGTACGAATGCGTACTGACGTTGTGCCACGCTGCTGTGTAGAAGTAGGCTGATAAGAATCAGCGACAAAAGAATTGCGACCTCGTGCGTGGCACGCAGTACGACCGATTGTGCGTGTAGGTGCTGTGGGCTATCGGTATCAATCGTTGTCAACGGGTGACACACAAATAACGTGTGTGTGGATGTTTTGACTGGCGTCGTATGCACATGACAATGGATAATACAGCTCAGAGGTAGCATTCCTGCAACGAGCACAACTGTTATCCAATGTATGAGATTGTAACGCCAACGAATCTTTACCATAGTACACCTGTATCAACCTACAGGCACATTGTACTCTATTTCACGAATCTTTGCAGAGTGCTTGTAGATGGGAAATATAAGAAGTTCATGAGGTGGGTTTAGGGGTATTGGGAATGCCAAATACCAACAACAATGCAACAAGCCCACACGGGAGTGCGAGTGAGAGCGAATACTGCAAGCTGATCAAATCGCTGACCCATCCAAGTATGGGGGTACTCAAGACAAATCCTACTTCGCCAACTGCCAAAATGCCAGCACTGACCAGCGCGGTACGCGTTGGTAGGAGTCGTACTCCGAGTGAAATGGCGGTTGGTTGTGCACCAGCAACGGCAGCTCCTAACAATATAAACGCTGCTAGAACGATATATTGATCGCGACTGGCAAACAACATCGCGCCTGCTGTGATTACACCAAGTGCGCCACTCCACAGAACTATTTTGTCACCAAAAAACCGCACTAACACACCATTTATCAAGCGGAACACAGCAGTTGCACCTTGAAATGACGCCAATGCTACACCACTAATAAACGGGTCAGCACCAAGTGTATCGAGGTAAATCGGTGACCACGTAACACCAACGTTTTGGGCAAATGTTATTACAATAATCACACCTGCAAGTACCGTCAAACTGCGGTCAAGTCGCAAGACGCGCAGTGATTCGAGGGGATTACCGCTCTCCTCGATAATCCCTGATCCCGGTATTGCTGAACAAACCAGCATAAACCACAGGGGGACACTGGTGCCGACTGCAAGCCACATGATTTGTTTGAAGTCCCACCCGTTGCTGAGGAGCCATCCACCAAGGAGCGCACCCACGATTGACGCAATGTTCCATGATGCTTGGAATGGGTCAATAACGCGCTTGCGTCGTTCGCGCTCCCAATCAATCACGACTGCCGTGCAGGCCACTATTAACGCGCCAAAACCAATTCCCCAGCCGACGTTTACAAATACGAGTGTCAGTGTGTTTGGGAACAGCGCGAGAGCTACATGCGAGAGGAACAAGATTGGTGCAGATGCAATCATGGTGCGCCGTGCACCGAAATGACTTACCAAACTCCCACCAATCATCATTGAAACCATGCTCAGCCCTGCACCAATGACCGATATGATGCCTAGGAGAGTGTATGAAATCGATAACACCTTGAGCAAATCAATCCAGGCTACACCGATTGCGCTAAACACGATGGCCGTCTGAATGTATATCAAACACGTTAGAATCAACGCCCAATCGTGCTGGCCGTACAAGTAAAGTTTGCGTGTGTGCATGTGTGCTCAAGATAGAAAAGAATCTCTTGTAGTATAACGATGATTACATACAATAGTGAATGCAGATGTGAGCTCAGCTGTGCCCCCATCTGCATTCTTTCGATGCTCCCGTTTACATGTGCTGGGTAAAATTAAGATTAATTTGGGATTTGTTGCATTAACGTGGCCATCTCGATGGCAGCAGTAGCTGCCTCAAAACCCTTATTACCCATCTTGCTACCCGCACGCTCAATGGCCTGTTCGATGGTCTCAGTGGTGACCAGACCAAAAATGCATGGGACGCCCGTTTGGAGACCTATTTGAGCGATACCCGATGTTACGCCGGCAGTCACATGATCGTAGTGACTCGTTGAGCCGCGGATGACACACCCGAGGGCAATGACTGCGTCATAACGCTTACTAGCGGCGAATTTCTTTGCAACTACTGGCAACTCGAACGAGCCAGGTACCCAAGCGATGTCAACCGTCTCGGTGTCGACGCCGTGGCGTGCGAGTCCGTCGAGTGCGCCATCGAGTAATCGTTGCGTGATGATGTCGTTCCAACGGCTGACCACGATGGCGATGCGCAAGCCGCTACCCACAAAATGTCCTTGATACTGAGTCATGAAATCCTCCTAATGAGCCACTACAGAAAGGTCGACATCGACATTCGATGCATGTTGTTTTCGAAATTCGACGAGTTGGGCTACGCTTGTCATGACCAGATTATGGCGCTGGCAATACGTCTCAAGGTCAGGACGTCGCGCCATCGTACCGTCATCGTTCATGATTTCGCAAATGACACCGGCAGGTCGTTTGTTGAGTAGTTTGGCAAAGTCAACGGCTGCCTCAGTATGTCCTGGGCGCTCGATGACGCCACCAGGGCGGGCACGCAATGGGAACACATGTCCAGGTCGAGCCAAATCGCTAGGGCGGCTTGCTGGATCGATTGCGACTGCAATTGTCCGCGCCCGATCGGCTGCAGAGATGCCAGTCGTCACGCCACTCGCTGCCTCAATGGATACGGTGAAAGCTGTGCCTGTACGTGATCGATTGCTTTGGGTCATCGGTGGCAGGTCAAGTGCGTCACAAATATGGGCATCGAGTGCCAAGCAAACCAAACCGCGACCGTGGACGGCCATAAAGGCAATCGACTTGGCATCGGCGTATTCGGCGAGCATCAACAAGTCACCCTCGTTCTCGCGGTCTTCGTCATCGACCACGACGATCATTTCGCCGCGTGTAAGCGCCTGTAATGCGGTCTCAATTGGTGCGAGCATGTTGATCTCCCCATGCACTACTAATCCGTTCAACGTATTTGGCGATAATATCAACTTCGAGATTAACTAGTTCACCGACTGATTGACTGCCCATGGTCACCACTTGCTGCGTGTGTGCAATCATGGCAATCCCGAAGCTGGTGTCGTCAAGTGCCGCTACTGTCAAACTAACGCCATCAACTGCGATATACCCCTTCATCACGATGTACTTGAGCATTTCGGGTGGTGGGGTGATGGTAATGAACTTTGATTCGCCCTCGTAACGAATGTTGCTAATGTGGCCGACACCATCGACGTGACCTTGTACATAGTGGCCGCCCATGCGTCCACCATACGTCAATGCACGCTCGAGGTTGACGTTGTCGCCGACTTTGCGGACGCCCAGATTGGTGCGGCGCAGAGTCTCGGGTGAGAGCCCCACGCTAAACGTGTCATCGGTCATATGGGTGACGGTCAAGCAGACTCCAGCGACGCTGATGCTGTCGCCAATACGCGTGCCTTCAAGGGCTGTGCGACATCGAATTGTGATGGTATTGTCGCGGTCCATGTCGGTATGTGCGACGAGAATCGTCCCTTGTTCTTCTACGATACCGGTGAACATGTCTCTTTCCCTTCTAAAAGCAGCTGCTGGAGTTGCTGTGCATGATGATGAATGGCATGAATATGGACATCCCCGTCGCACATTTCGGCATGACGGATACAAAAATGTTGCCAGTCCGTGAGAGTTTGTATTCCGTGTCCTGCAATTGGTCCCGGGGCACTGTGGTTACCAATCATGCCTGGCGCAATAAATGCATGTACGTCATCGACGAGATTGGCATCGATTAGTGCACCTGCAAAAACTGCTCCCGCCTCGATTAAACAATGATTGATTCCATGAACTGCTAATTGCATCATGGCGTCCTGTAATTGAATCTGTTCACGATGTGCCTGCTGTATGACTGTGACGCCTTGTGCATTGAGGTGCTCAATCCACGCCGTGCTTGCTTGTTGTGTGCTAACGACGATTGTTTTGGCAGTATGCGTATCAAACAAACGATGTGTTATTGGCGTGCGTCCGCGACTGTCAAACAATACGCGTGTCGGTTGATGGTTTGTGGTGCGATTGGCCATGCGCACGGTGAGTTGTGGGTTGTCAATCAGCGCAGTGCCACTTGCAGTGATCACTGCATCAACTTGTGACCGCAATTGATGAACGAGCATGCGACTCTGACTGTTGCTAATCCACTGACTAACACCCGTGTGTGTGGCAATTTTGCCGTCAAGACTCATGGCATATTTGAGCGTAATCCATGGCCGTTTGTGTTGTAACCGCATAAAAAACGGCGCAAGTGTATTTGCAACGCGCACATCGTCATAATGTATTTGACTACATCCTATCCCGTGCGCAGCCAGGATGGCTGTAGCGCCGATACCCATGCGTGGATCACGATCGTTCACCATGTAGTACACATGGCGAATGCCGGCCTCGATTATGGCATCGGTACAGGCAGATGTGCGACCCTGAAAGGTACACGGCTCAAGTGTCACGTATAAATCTGCGCCACGGGCTGCTGCGCCAGCCTGGAGAAGCGCCGCGCGTTCGGCATGGGCATGACCTGGTGGTTGGGTTGCACCAGCGGCAATAATGTGGCCGTTGTGCACAATGACTGCACCTACCGATGGGTTGGGACTCGTTGTGCCACGTACCGATTCGGCCATAATCAGTGCTAGTTCACATGCTTTGTGATCAACGTCATACATAAAAATACCACCCCGTGCTTCAGGGGTGGAAGTGCATGCGATGACATGGCACCACGTGACTATGCAGTCATGTGGGTGCATCAAAGCCGACACAACCTTCTTTCATCCGGACTATACCGTCGGCCCTGGAGTTTCACCAGTGTCTGCATCTAGTTGCCTAGCTGCTCGCGGGCTTGTCGTTCGACTTACCGCCGGTGGGGAATTTCGCCCCGCCCTGAAGGTGTGCAATTGTTGTGCGTATTATAGCATGAAATTGTGCAACGATGCATGTACAAGGGTGGGCATACCATGCACGCGATGCAGTGACGGATGGGCAGGAAACTCAATGTCTCTGGTGCAAGTGGCAGGAAAAAGGAGCCAGACTGCGGAAGTTGCTATGCATGACGGATGTATGAGGACTCTCTGTGTCTCTGGGCAACTGCGTGCAAAAATGGTGGTGACATAATGATGTGTAGTGTGATTTACATGAGGTTGGTACAATACTCTTAACTCTCTTATCCATGAGGCAACAATGACTGTTACCTATCTTGATGTGGTTGCTGCTGCAGAGCGGCTTGATGGAGTTGTCAATCGTACTCCAGTTTTTACCTCGCGGACGCTGAATGCTCGTATAGGCGTTGATGTTTTTTTCAAAGGTGAGCATCTCCAACGCACCGGATCATTTAAGTTTCGTGGCGCGTATAACGCCTTGACACAACTTGATGCGGCCGCAAAACGCCGAGGTGTTGTCGCGTTTTCGTCAGGTAATCATGCCCAAGGATTGGCTTATGCTGCCAAGTTGCTCGGTATTCCGGCGGTGATTTGCATGCCAAGCGATGCTCCTCAGGTTAAACTTGATGCCACCGCTGGTTATGGTGCTGAGATTGTGCGCTATGACCGTTTTACCCAGGATCGAGAGCACGTGGCCAATGAGATTGCTCAGGCGCGTGGTCTGACCTTGATTCCCCCCTACGACCATTCGCATATCATTGCTGGTCAGGGCACTGCTGCGCTTGAATTGTGCCAAGAGGTGCCCGATTTGGATGCGCTCTTTGTACCTGTGGGTGGTGGTGGTTTGATTGCTGGATCGGCGTTGGCGGCGCATGGTGTTCAACCAGGGATTCGTGTGTATGGTGTCGAGCCGGTAAATGCTGCTGATACGTATCAATCATTACGCCAAGGCGTGCGTGTCAAAATTGAGCCGCCTGATACTTTAGCCGATGGCTTGCGCATTACCATCCCAGGACGAATCACGTTCCCGATTGTGCAGAAGACAGTACACGACATTATCACTGTGAGCGAGTCAGAAATTGTCGTGGGCACACGGTATGTGGTCGAGCGGCTAAAGCAGGTGATTGAGCCCAGTGCCGGTACTGGGCCGGGTGCGGTGCTGGCAGGTAAGATTCCTACAGGTATCAAGCGCTTGGGTGTGATTTTGTGTGGGGGCAACATTGAACCGCAGGTATTGGCATCTATCATGGCTGACGCGTAGGGTGCATACGGCCGCAGGAGCGCATGAAGACTCCTACGGCGTCTTTTTTAATTGTTACTTTGGTTGAATATGATACACCTGCTTGCCACCGACAAACATGCGCTCGACGAGAGGAGTTTGCTGGTGGTGGCGGACAACAAGGAGGTCTGCCTGTGCACCGACTTTGATTGCACCAAATTCGTTTTGAATACCAATAGCCCTAGCGGGATTGTACGTAATCATATTGACTGCGTCACTCAGTGACACAATCCCTGAATTGGCCAATTTAAACGCCGCCGGCAGCATGGCTGCTGGGTAATAGTCTGAGCAGAGCCAATCGACATATCCGGCCTTGATGACATCAGTTGCGCTGATGTTACCGCCGCTTGATTTGCCACGCAAAACATTCGGGGCGCCCATGCCGACAAGCATTCCAAGGCGGTGAGCAGTCGCTGCAGCTTCCATCGTCGTGGGGAACTCGCTGATGCCGATGCCACGCTCTACCCAATCGATGACTTTCGATGCAGTATCATCATCATGCGTGGCAATTGGAATATGGGCATTCCGACTCAATTCTATGACGCGCTCAATGTTTTGGGGAATATGCTCACGTAGCTCGTGTTTTTTTGCAATAATCGCGTCAATCTCGGCGTCATCTCGGCCGGTTGTTTTGGCCACATAGGCGCGGAAAAGCTCGTCGGTCGGGTATTGTCCTTGACCAGGACTGTGATCCATGATTGATACGAGTTTTACCAATGAATGATCAATAATGCCGCGGAGTGATTCAGCGCCGCGTTCGCTACTGACCTCAACTCGTGCATGCACATAATGCCGTGCACTTGTGGCGTGGTTATGTGCTGAAATAAGTTCGAGAAACTCGCGAATGAAATGTTCGTTGCGCACTCCAAACTCTGCGTCGTCGAGCGATAACGAATGATATTCGCTGGTGATTCCACTGCTTACGAGCAGCCTGTCCGTGATATGTAAGGCCACATGGGTGTCAATGTGCACACCAGGTCGAGGTTGAACCATCTTCTCGATGGTATCGCAATGCAGATCGATGATGCCAGGCATAATATATGCCCCGTGGCAATCAATAACAGGTGCATTGTGATGTGGGTTAGGATGAATGCCATAGGCCGAGATTATGCCGTCTTCGATGAGCAACCATGCATCAGAAATTGTAATATCGGGCAATATGAGCGTCGCATCGACAAATACATAGCGCATGGTGACCTCTACAGAGCTAATTGATTGTCGGCGAGCTTCGCAAGTGTATCTAGGTCGTGCGATACCGTGAGCACTGCAGTGCCGTTGGCGCGTGCGTAGTCAATCATGTCAACGATGATTTGTTTTGAATTACTATCAAGGCTTGCAGTTGGTTCATCGAGGAGCAGGAGACGTGGTGCTGCAATAAATGCACGGCCAAGATTGATACGTTGTTGCTCACCGCCACTGAATGTCACGGGGCTTGCGTGCCATAGTCCCTCTTTGATGCCGAGGCGTTCGAGCCAATCGCGCCCCTTTTCATACGCTGCCTGTCGTTCTATGCCATTTCGCATGAGCGGCTCAGTGATGACATCCAGCGCAGCCACACGCGGTAATACCTTGAGGAATTGTGAGCAATAGCCAATCTCGTGTTGGCGTAGGCGCAAAATCGTGCTTTCATCACTTTTGACCAAATCAATCTTGCCAAACTGATGTGAGTCAAACCATATCTCGCCTGAACTTGCAAGATACGAGCGATAGACGCATTTGAGGATGCTGGTTTTGCCGACACCACTGCGTCCCCAAATCAAAAAATGCTGATTCGGAGCAACATCGAAGCTCACTTGTTTGATGGGGTCGATTTTGCGTCCGTCAATCATGTGTAAAAAGAACGATTTATTCAGGTCGCGCACCTGCAAAAGCGGTGTGGTCATGCTGTGCTCCAAACTACAACGCCGATGAAACGAGCAATTGAGTATACGGGTGTTGCGGGTCTTCGAGGATCTGGTCGGTCAGACCACTCTCGACGATATGGCCGTTTTTCATGACGATGGTGCGACGGGCCAATTGCTTGATAACACCCAAATCGTGTGATACCAGCAACATGGTCATCTGTTGTTCCCATTGAATGCGTCGAATCAAGTCGAGGACGCGCGCCTGCACTGACAAATCGAGTCCGCTCGTCACTTCGTCGAGCAGCAGCAGGCTTGGGTTGCTCGAGAGCGCTTTGGCGATTTGGACGCGCTGAAGCATACCGCCACTGAACGTATGCGGTTCGTCATCGATGCGCTCTGGCGGGAGCTCAGTTTGAATCATCAGCTCTTTGATGCGTTCGCGGATGTTGCCGACGTGACGCCAGTTTGCGAGTAGCAACTTTTCGGCCACATTGCCACCTACGGTAAATCGCATGTTGAGACCAAGCTCAGGGCGTTGATAGACGATTCCTAGCCGATCATTACGGAACACTCGAGCTGCGTAGGCGTTCATCGCCGGCAAGTCGACAATGTCCGCATCCTGTTCTCGTGGTTCGCGATACCAAATATGCCCAGAGTCAGGACGGGTAGCGAGATTGACCATTTGAAGCAACGTGCTTTTACCACTGCCACTCTCACCAACAATTCCAAGCACTTCACCTTCATGGAGTGTAAAGTTTGCGTTGACGCAGGCGTAGACGGAATTGCAAATGGGACACTGACTATTACCATGGAGTGGTCCAGTGTATTTGTGACAATGTGCGCATCCTGCGCCATATTGCTTGCTGAGATTCTCAACATGAATGACCCATTTGGGTGCGTGTGTGGTCATGAGTTCGCCTCTTGTATCGTGAGGTTGGCATCGATTCGTTTGTCGCAGTAGCTCGAGTCAGAACAGCTACTGACCCAGTGTCCACCATTGGCATGTTGTGTATCAACGACAAAGTGTGACGTCAGGAATGTGTCTTCGGCCCCACAGCGCTGACATTTCTGGCCAGGAATGTACTCAGTTTTGAAGCGATAGTCCTCAAATTGCAGGGGCTCGACGGTGGTATACGGTGGCACTGCGTAAATGCGCTTTTCACGGCCAGCACCAAACAAAAACAACGTCTCAGCCATATGTAATTTGGGTATATCCCAGCGGGGAATGGGGGTTGTATCCATCATATATCGACCATCGACAATGACTGGATATTGTGTGGCAATACGAAGATCTCCGGCTTTGACGACGCTTTCATACATGTAGACCCACATCCGACCGTAGTCTGACTCACCATGCATGACCGTCGCGCGCTCGAGATTCGGCTCAACCCATCGCAACGGGTCGACCATTGGAACTTGCAGGACAAGAATTTGGTCACGCGTCATCATTTCTTCGGGGATGCGATGGCGCGTTTGGATGATGGTTGCAGCTTTGGTGTTGACAGTTGTTTGGATGCCTGTGGTTCGTTGGAGCAGACGTCGCAAATTGACTGCATTCACACTTTCGTCGTCGCCTTGATCGATGACTTTGAGGATGTCATCACCCGTGATGATTGCCATGGTGATTTGTAAACCACCAGTGCCCCAGCCACGGGCAATTGGTAAATCGCGACTTGCAAATGGGATTTGATGGCCTGGCAAGGCGATCGCTTTGAGGAGCTGTCGGCGCACTTCGCGCTTTGAGTCTTCGTCAATTAACGCAAAGTTATAGAGTTGCTCTGGCGTGTCACTCACGACAGTACCTCCTTTGTGCGGGCGTTAATCTGCTCAATGCGCGATTTTGCCTGCTGTGATTTATGTGATTTGGAGCGGTCGAGTACCTTGAGGTCAGCCTCAAACGTGACATAATGTGGAAGTTTGTAATGCGCGGTAAATCCGCTTGCCTCAATACCATCACTGTGGAGCAAGACGAACTCCTCGTTGGCTGCTGGACCTGATTCTCCGCTCAACCCGTGCGCTTTGGCTTGGGTGAGTACACTATCAAGAATGGCCATGCTGATTGCCTTGACTTCGCCGTGTCCAAAGGTGAAGCCATACCCGAGGTTGAAGCGTGGCTTGTCGTCACTCCCAGCCACACTGTGTGCTTTCGATACGGTCTCGCACTCTGTCACGTCAATCTCACCGATTGTAATTGCTTCGCCGGTCAGTGGATGCGCCACTGCCACAGGCATGACACCGTAGCGGAGCTCTGCCAAAGTTGGGTGCGCATCACCATACCCGCGTACACTACTGTAGGCGTAGGTGAGCAAACAACCGGTGTCGCTCTGGGCAAGTGATTGCAATCGCGCACTACGACTACACGGAAAGGTGAGTGCAGTGCGGGTAATGTCAAATGGTTCGTGCTCAATGGTGTCGACAGGTGGCTTGATCATCTCTTGACTGCGCATGTAATCAAC
>JBKCLM010000084.1:0-3870 GCA_046300655.1 Chloroflexota bacterium
CCCACCATCACCCACCATTCCGACGCATTGCCCGGGTGCGTCACCTGGGCGCATCGCGATGCGCCCCTACAATACCCTACCATCACCCGCCGGCCCGACCGACCATCACCCGACGGACGCATGGCCGTAACATACGGCACCGATATACACCTCCATCACCCAATTACACCCAAACACTTTTCACTTATCACTTAAACACTTATCACTTAAACACTTATAACTTAAACACCTTTCACTTAAAAAACCAATCCATGGTATACTCCCAATGTAAATGTTCATACCGTCGAATGACGAATACCGGAGAGTGCGGTGCACCATCACCGACACCGAAGGAGCAAATCGTGCGTTGCCCACGCCCGATGAATCTCTCAGGTCAACCAAACGGTATTCCGACGACCCTCTGGAGAGCCTCACGGCACCGACGGAGCAACCTGCTACCCGCAGGGCAACTCTCAGGTCAACGGACAGAGTTACGTGGCACTTTGGCACATTCGTGTGCCATGGAGCGACGTCATCTGGTGCCAGTGAGTGCAATGTAGCGCCACTCTCCATCGATGTTGCTCCACTGCGTCGCAGGTGGAGTTTTTTGTTTTGTGGAAAGTGAGCGAGCCTATGAACACACCACTCCAGCGCACCACGCTGTACGACGACCACATTCGCCTCAATGCGCGGATGGTCGAGTTCGGCGGTTGGGAGATGCCCGTGCAGTACACCGGCATCATCGATGAGCACCGCGCCGTGCGCGAGCGCGCCGGCATCTTCGATGTCAGTCACATGGGTGAGTTTTGGGTGACTGGCCCCGATGCCTTGGCCTTTTTGCAGTATGTCACTACCGCCGACGTCAGCCAGCTCGGCATCGGCCAAGCCGGCTATGCCCTCTTTTGTCGCCCCGATGGCGGCGTGGTCGACGACCTGTTCATCTACCACCTCGACGTCGATCGCTACCTGCTCGTCGTCAATGCCTCGAACATCGACAAAGACTGGGCTTGGATTAACCAGTTCACCGGCAACTACAACGTCACCCTCGAGAACGCCTCAAACCGCACCGCCTTGATTGCCCTGCAAGGCCCTCAGGCCGAGGCCGTGCTGGCGCGCCATATCGGCCAACTGGCCATCGATTTGCCGTTCCACGGCGTCAGCAATACCACGTTTGATGGCAAAGCCGTCATCGTGGCCCGCACCGGCTATACCGGCGAGGACGGCTTCGAGGTGTTTAGTAGCAACGACGACGCCTCATCCATCTGGCAGGCACTTATTGGCAGTGGTGCTACGCCGTGTGGCCTCGGCGCCCGCGACAGCTTGCGCTTCGAGCCGTGTTTGGCTTTGTACGGCCACGAGTTGAGCGACACGATTAACCCGTACGAGGCCCGCCTCGGCTGGGCCGTCAAGCTCAACAAGGGTGACTTCGTCGGCATTCAGGCCTTGACGGATCTGAAGAGCAACTTTAGTCGGCGCTTGGTGGCCTTCGAGGTGACGGGCAAGGGCATCGCCCGCGGCGATTACCCGGTGCAGGCCGTGACCGGCGAGCGCATCGGCCATGTCACTACCGGCATGCCGTCACCGACACTGGGCAAACCGTTGGGTTTGGCGTTGGTGGAGCGCGCCTATGCCGTCGAGGGCGGCGAGTTCGATGTGATTATCCGCGATAAGCCCGTGCGCGCCGTGGTGGTCAAGTACCCGTTCTATCAATCTCGCTACAAGCGCCCATAATGACGTGGGGGCTTGAGTTTTTTGCGTATATCTGGCCAAAGAGTAGTGTTCGTGCTGAAAGGAATCGTGACCATGTCATTCAAGACACCCAGTGAGCTCAAGTACATCAAGTCACACGAGTGGATCAAGATCGAGGGTAACACCGCCACCATCGGTATCTCGGACTATGCCCAAGACTCCCTCGGCGACGTTGTCTACGTCGAGTTGCCCGATGTCGGTGCCACCTTTGCGGCTGGCGCGGCCTTCGGCGCCGTCGAGTCAGTCAAGGCCTCATCAGACTTGTACGTGCCGGCCGGTGGCACGGTGATCGAGGTCAACACGGCTGCCACCGAGCAGACCGATTTGGTCAACACCGACCCCTACGGCAACGGCTGGTTGATCAAGATTACCCTGAGTGGCGACCAAGAGGAGTTGATGGACGCCGCCGCCTACGCCGCATTCGTGGATTCGATTAAGCACTAAGAAAGCGCGACGATGTCACACTTTATTTCGATTACCGATAGTGAGCGCGCCGAGATGCTCCAGGCGATTGGCGTCAACACCGTCGCCGATTTGTTTGAGGCCATCCCGAGCGATGTACGCTTCCCCACGCTGAATCTGCCCAAGTCGCTCTCCGAGCTCGAGGTACGCCGTGAGTTGGGGCGCATGGCCAGCCAAAACGCCGGTTCGCACAGCCACAGCATCTTTTTGGGGGCTGGCGCCTACAACCACTTTGTGCCCAGCGCAGTCGACCAAATTCTGCGCCGCTCAGAGTTTTATACGGCCTATACGCCGTACCAGCCCGAGGTCAGCCAAGGCACCTTGCAGGCCATCTTCGAGTATCAGAGCTTGATGTGTAGCCTGACCGGCATGGACGTGGCCAATGCCTCGCACTACGACGGTGCCACCGCCATGGCCGAGGCCGCTGTGATGGCGATTAACGTGCTCAAAAACCGACGCAAAGTGGTGATTGCCCCAAGCATTCACCCGCACTACCGCCGCGTCATCCGCACTTTGTTGATTGGCAGCGGCATTGAGGTGGTCGGCGACGAGAACCTCGAGGCCTCGCTGAGCGACGTGCTCAAGCTGGTCGACAACAACACGGCCGCCGTGATGATCCAGAGCCCGGATTTCTTCGGTACGATTCACGACCTCAAGCCGGTGGCCGATGCAGTGCACGCCGCTGGGGCGCTGTTGGTGCACCACTTCGACCCAGTTGGTTTGGCCTTGTTCCAGACGCCCAATGACGCCGGCGCCGACATCGGTACGGCCGAGGGGCAACCACTGGGCATCGGCCTCAACTTCGGTGGGCCGTACTTGGGCATCTTTACCACGCGCAAGCAGTTTGTCCACAAAATCGCTGGCCGCATCGTCGGCCTCACCCGCGACGTGGATGGCGCCATGGCCTACGTAATGACACTCCGCGCCCGTGAGCAGGATATCCGCCGCGAGCGCGCCACCAGCAACATTTGTACCAACCAGGGCTTGATGGCGCTGGCCGCGGCCGTCTACATGTCATTGATGGGGCGCCAAGGATTACGTCAAGTTGCCACGTTGACCTACCAGAACACGCACTACGCTGCCACGCAGATTGGTGCGATTGGGGGCGGGTACCAGGTGGTCGATCGTGGGCCGTTCTTCCGCGAGTTTGTGGTCAAGTGCCCCAAGCCGGTCGCCCAGATCAACGAGCGCTTGGCGCAGGTAGGCATCATCGGCGGTTACGACCTTGGGCAGGATTACCCGCACTTGGCCAACCACATGTTGGTGGCTGCTACCGAGATGAACGACCGCGCCGATATCGACAACTTTGCCGCCCAACTCAAGGCCTTGGCCTAAACGAGGATACACGACGGTATGACGCAGACCAACGTAGTGCGACAACTGATTACCACGCTCCTGCCGGAGCATCAGATTAGCCGGATTGACCAACAACAGATGCTGGTCACGCTGGACAATCTGACGTCGCTGAGTGTCTGGTACTACCGTCAAGCGGCCCACGCCCAGACCGTGGTGCGGGCCTTGCAGTTGCTCCACGGCGAGAGCGGCATCCCGCAGTTGTGGGCGGCCGACCCGCACGGGCGCATCAGCGGCCAAGCGGCCGTGATTGTCGATGCCCCGCAGGGTCAGCCGTTGGCCAATCTGGCCGGTCGGCTCAACCACGACCAGGCCTATGCCGTCGGG
>JBKCLM010000085.1:0-3388 GCA_046300655.1 Chloroflexota bacterium
GCGCCCTGTCGGACGCCCTTGCAGCCTCTCCTGCGTCACTGCATGCCGGCCGATGAAACTGGGCGATGTACCATTGCGAACGGCGTGCAGTCTCCTTCTTGGGTTTCAACAACGGGCGCCGCAAGCGACGCCCCTACGATACTGGTTAATACCGGGCGCTCTGTCGGACGCCCTTACCTATGACACACCCAATCGACTGACTTGACCAACACTACTCCACACCGCAGGAGAAGATTGCACGGCCACCCTGCGCTATCACAATAACCGTTCGTCTTGATCATCTAAGTGGCCATGCAATGACGGGGTGGGAGGATGATTCACGGGCACCGCACGCGATGTCCCTCCCCCTTCGTCACTGCATGCCGGTCATTGAATTTGGGCGATGCACCCACGTCACCGGCGTGCAGTCTTCTTTTTGGGTTTCAAATGACATGGGCGCCGCAAGCGACGCCCCTACCATACGCACCGGTGATGCTGGGCGCCCTATCGGACGCCCTTACGTAGTACTACTCCGTGCCTCAGCGTCTCTGTGCATATCATGGATACATCTTGGGCGCACATAGACATCGGGCGCCCTGTCGGACGCACTTACGAATCCTACTCTACATCTGCGTGGCTCGGCGCGCAACAATAGACAAATCAAGATTGCACGCCGGGATCGTTCAATCGCCAAACATACATCCGCCAGCATACAATGACGAGATAGATGTCATACCTCTGCGTCTGCGTGGCTCGGCGCGTAACTATGGGTCTGTCTCGGGCGCCGCACGCGACACAAAGTTCGTGAACAAATCAAGTTTCTACTGAGACAAACTGATGATGATTTTAGTCCAACATGAAGTAAATTTCACACATATGCAACAGCGGTATACAGTATGACCATCTAGCGATATAAATTTATCAACATATCACGTCATCATGTAAGACGACGATGGTATAATTTCTGAGAGCGCACCTACACATCAGTGATGATGAACCAATCACCAGCATATACACATCAACAAAAAGTATTACGTATATGACATTTAGTGATAATCACATCGTCACAATAACAGGGAATTGATGATGCAACAACTGCGACAATCAAATGGAGATATTCTCAGTCTTGGCAGCAAATTAGCCGAAGGGAGCGAAAGCGCTATTTTTGCAGTCACTCATCGTGATGATGTGGTTGTCAAAATATACTATCCAAATCGCATCACACCTGCTCATTTCAAAAAAATTCATGGCATGCTAGCTACGCCACCTGATGATGTGACGCGTCATGCACCACTCAACCATATATCATTTGCGTGGCCACTGGCGTTAGTTCTTGATGGTGACAAAGAAGTTGGCTACCTTATGCCGAGGATCAAGATAGTCAACCCTCTCTTGCACCTCATTCAACCACGTCTACGTCAGCAATACTATGGCCAACTCAACCATCGACACTTCTATCGTACAGCCCGTAATTTGGCATTAGCAATGGAACTTTTACACAACAAAAACATCATTGTAGGTGATGTGAACGCTACGAATATCTTGTTTAATCACGAGGCGTTAGTCACGTTCATTGATTGCGAGACCATGCAGATTACTATGGCTGACGGCGCAGTTCATCGATGTAATGTTGGTATGCCCGAATATACGTCTCCGGAGCTTCATGAGACTGTCTTGTTTAGTGAGGTAACCCGTACAGTCAATCATGATGCATTTGGACTGGCTGTATTAATCTTTCAGCTATTGATGCAAGGCTATCATCCGTTTGAGGGGCGCGCTAAGCCTGGAACACCGGATATACAGATGGCACATATACACTGTATGCGCCATCACATCTTTCCCTATGTTGAAAATTCGGCGTATGACCTACCAATTGGAGCACCAGCCTTTAGCGTATTACCCCCTTCACTCCAAGCGCTTTTTGTGCGCGCATTCATGCACATCGATAACCGCCCCACTCCCAAAGAATGGGCAAAGGAGATACGGTTTATCGAGCAACGGTTAGTACAATGCACAGACAACGCCAATCACTATCACCCAAGTGATGGCACATGTGTGATATGTGCCTGGCAACAAAACTGTCGTACGCTCGATGCATCAATGTCAATCTCACCTTCATCACAGACACAAATCCATTCTCCTGTGTCTCAACCTGACACGCAAAAAACGAACGCTACTGTACCAACACCTGACACGTCACATATCCATGCATCGGCACCACAACCTGATACTCAGGAAACGAACGCACCAGCATCATCTCATGATGAATCAATTGATGAAGGGTGGCAACCGCAACCCCAACATATCGAAATTGCCGAGAATCAGACGGGTATTACATACCAGAACCTGTTTGGCGATTACCTGATTGGCGCATATCACATCAAAGTGACCGATCCGTACATTCGTAGTCCATACCAGGTGCGCAACCTAATGGAGTTTATCGAGACATCGGCACGGTTCGGAGATCAACACAACGAGATAACCATTGATTTGGTCACATCTATCGATCACCACAATGCCCAACGTCAACTCGACTTACTCAATCAGATCCAAAGTAGAGCAGGTGCCATGAACGTCTTGTTTGATTGGAAATTTGCGCCGAATTTGCATGACCGCAGTATTATCATTGATTACAATCGCTGGAAAATCGTGCTCGGTCGTGGTCTTGATATCTATGCACAGTGGGACGCCGATATGTTTAGCCCACTGGTGCGTTACCCCGAGATGCGGCCGTGTAAGGCGTTTACAGTGACGTATCTCGACATGTTTTGATGTACCTGCCCAATACTGACTTCATCTCATTGAGAGATATGCATATTATTGATTTGATATGCCAAATCGCAGGTTGTGGTTATTCAACGTCTCACACTTATCAAATGCCTCGATGTATACCGTACGGCGTTACCAACATCGCTGCATACCGGCCATTGAACCTAGGCCATCTACCAGTGCGACCGGCGTGCAGTCTTCTTCTTGGGGTTCAAATGACACGGGCGCCGCAAGCAAATGGGCGCCACAAGCGACGCCCATACCTGTGACATACCGAATCGACTGACTTCACCAACACCACTTCATACCGCAGGAGAAGATTGCACGGCCACCTAATACAATCCCATGGAGTCCACTCATCTCAATCATTGCGGTGGCCATGCAATGACGGGTGGGGAGCATTTTTGCACGCCGGGATCGTTCAATCGCCACACAAATCCGCCAGTATGCAATGACAAGTAGACGTCATACCTCGGCGCCTCCGCGTCTCAGCCCGTTACTGTAGATACAAGCGCCGCGAGCGCCGCCCATACCGTACATATATTAGACCCATCGCGCCCATACCCTTCTACCTCAGCGTCACGGCGCACAACCACAGATTCACCTCAGGCGCCTTATCACTCTCAGCTGTATAATGATT
>JBKCLM010000086.1:0-10231 GCA_046300655.1 Chloroflexota bacterium
GGCAAAGCCTGGCCCTGATATTGGATTCATTCGTACCTGCACGCGCCGTGCAGGCCTACCATACCACCATTCCCATCTCGCGCCCCGCGCACGCCTACCAAACCACCGTTACCCGCGCGACATCACCACCAGGGGCATTACCGCCTGCACGAGCCGTGCAGGCCTACCAAACCGCATTACCTGCGCGACATCACCACCAGATTGGTTAGATACTCGATACCGATGGGCAACGCTTCGTCATTAAATACATACCCCGCATTGTGCAGGGGCAGGCTGTCGCCGTTGCCGATATAAATAAAGTTGCCCGGGATGTGTTGCAAAAAGAGGCCGAAATCCTCGGATCCCATCATCGGCGGCACGGCATCGTTGACCCGCTCGGCCCCAACCACGGCCGTGGCCGCCGCCAACGCGATTGACAGGTGTGAGGGCGGATTGACCGTCGGGCTGAACTCGTGGGTGTACTCGACCACGCACTCGGCACCGTACGATTGGCAAATACCGGCACAAATCTGACGCATCCGTTGCTCGAGTAACGCTTGCACGGCCGGCGAGTAACTGCGCGTGTCGCCCTTGATGGTGACGTTCGAGGGGATGGCGTTACGGATACCGTCAGTAATAAACTCGGTACACGATACGACTGCTGGCGTCTGTGGATCGACACTGCGTGCCACGATGGTCTGTAACGCCAAGACAATCTCGGCGCCAATCACCAGCGGATCAATGACTCGATGTGGTGACGAGGCATGACCGCCGCGACCTTTGATGTGAATGACGAAGTTGTCCTCACTGGCCATAATCCCACCAGCCCGCGTGGCAAAATTACCGACCGGCAACCCGGGCATGTTGTGGATGCCATAAATCGCATCCATGGGGAATCGTTCAAACATGCCGTCATCAATCATCGCCCGCGCCCCGTGGCCGTGCTCCTCGTCGGGCTGGAACACAACATACGCCGTGCCCGACCAATCGGTGCGCTCGCGCAAACGCGCTGCCGCCCCGAGCACCATCGCCATATGACCGTCATGCCCACAGGCATGCATGCGGCCAGGGTGCGTCGATATATATGGCACATTAACAGCTTCGGTGATATTGAGCGCATCAAGTTCGGCGCGCAAGCCGATGCGTGGCCCGTCGCCACGACGCAACACACCAATCACGCCAGTGCCACCGATGCCGGTATGCACCTCGAGGCCCAACTCAACCAGCACGTCGGCGACATAGGCAGCCGTGGCCACCTCAGCAAAATCAGTCTCGGGAATGCGATGTAAGTCGTGGCGCCAGCGCATAGGAGTGCGTAATGAATCCATGATGTATCTTTCTCTGCGTCTCGGTGAATTGATAACAGCGTACCATGGTTTGTGATTCGGCATGCACAAAAACACCCACCATGTCATCAGCGATTCGCAGGTACTGCCAGATCATCTACTACGCTCAATAGCCTGATATGACATCGGCCCATGTGCATTATCTTCGTATTTATCATGTATCAAATATATACATAGTGTATTAATTTGTAGATATTTAACAGAACATATGATAATTATATTCAAAAAAATAATTAATATTATCATAATTTTTTTATATACATACTGTTTTTTTGCGTTAAAATTTAAAAATTATTGACAAATTTAAAATCGGTGTTATATTATGTCTATATATTTGCAAATCAAATAGTACGTAGCACGTGCAATTGCAACATATTTCAACAGAATTGATTGAGGCCTCACCATGACTGCGATAGATTCAGCAAATACGCAGATTGCAATGCAATATTCCGTATTATGTATTGACGACGAAGAGAGTATTCGCAAGCTTGTCACCACCGCATTGCAACGTATCGGGTATGACGTAATCACCGCAAATAATGGCCACGAAGCGCTCGAACGGCTCCGCGAGGCAATTCCAGATCTGATTATTTCCGATATTAATATGCCTGGAATGGACGGGCTCAGCTTTTTGCGACAATTGCGCAATGATGAAAATCTCAAAGAAATACCGCTTATCCTGCTCACAGCCCTGGACAACACAGAGAATATCGAAGAGGGCCTCAATCTCGGGGCAGATGATTATCTGACGAAGCCATTTGAAATGCGTGAATTGCTGGCGCGCGTGCGCATCAAGTTGGCACGGCCATCTGTATCACGGGCAGAGCTTGTCCACGATCAGCGTACTGGGTTTCTCAATGAGTATAATTTTGTCGGATTAGTGACGCGAGAATTAGTGCGCGCAAGCAATCAAACCACGACTAATTTTCTGGCATACATTTACATTGATGAACTCCCTAGTATTGTGGCGCGACTCGGGTCTCGGGCCGGAGATGAGATTGCCCGTCAGTTGAGTGTCATGATTAGTGCCCGCCCGCATCTTGACAGTATTAGTCATGATTACGAGGGCTATTTCGGCTTACTCATGCTTGACACCACCAACCGCATAGTGCAACAGCGTATGCGCCAATTAACACGAGAGATTGTCAATAATATATTTATGGTGGCAGGAACAAAGGTACGATTGACCCCTATCATTGGCTACAGTTACTTGCAGGGATGTCACTCATTTGACGACATTGAAGCACGAGCGATGACAGCGTTAAGTGCAGCATCCTCACAACTCGACTTACGACCGATGGGGTACGCAAATAGCATGGAGGCGCAAGTTGTCGAAAAGCGGCAAATGCTGGCGACGCAGCGGGCAAACTCTAAGCGCACATGGCTGATTGAGCGCATTCGATTGTCCATTCAAATTATGTTGACGATGATTATCACGTTAATCATGCCGTTCGGCATCTACTGGGGCTTTGATCAAGCCGGATACGACATCACCGGGGTTGCCTATATTATCTTTACGGTTGCCTTTGTTCTAACAGGATTGTTGATTTGGATCGAGGGCATAGCCTCGTTCTATCACAAAGACCCACCGATACACACAAATTATCCACAAGCATCAGCGATCATTGCTGCGTATATGCCCAACGAAGCGGCAACGATTATGGAGACACTTGAGGCATTTCTCAAGATCCAATACCCCTCACCATTGCAAGTCATACTTGCGTACAACACGCCGCGTGAACTGCCCATCGAGCACGAGTTGCGCGAGCTTGCGGTCAAAGATCCAAGGCTCGTACTACTCAAAATCGATCACAGTACCTCAAAGGCCCAAAACGTCAATGCAGCGTTGTCAATTGCCACTGGTGAAATTATCGGCGTATTTGATGCTGATCATCAGCCGATGCCGGATAGCTTTGTGCGCGCATGGCACTGGATTGCCTCGGGCTACGACGTGGTGCAAGGGCATTGTGTGATACGTAACGGCGCAGATTCGTGGGTGGCCAAGTTAGTCGCCGTCGAGTTTGAGTCCATTTATGCCGTATCGCACCCAGGTCGCGCCAAAATACACGGGTTCGGCATATTTGGTGGCACCAACGGATATTGGCGCGCTGAATTATTGCGCCAAACGCGCATGCACGGGTTCATGTTGACCGAGGACATTGACTCGTCGATGCGCGTGATTGAGCAAGGATACAAAGTCGCGTCAGACCCTAATCTGGTCTCACGCGAGCTTGGACCTGTCACACTTGAAGCCTTGTGGAATCAACGATTGCGCTGGGCCCAAGGGTGGTTGCAGGTTTCGGTGAAGCATCTCATACGCACATTTCGTTCGTCGAATCTGACGGTGCGCCAAAAACTCGGCTTCTTACATTTGCTCGGCTGGCGCGAGGTATTCCCCTGGATATCCCCGCAAATCTTCCCTTTGATTGCCTATTGGATCTGGCGAGGCGACAGCTTGGATTGGACCATACCGATTTATGTGCTTACCACATTATTCACCCTTAGTGTGGCTCCGGGTCAAGTGCTGTTCGCCTATCTACGCACAATTCCAGAACATCGGCAGCACCCGAGTTGGTTTGTGTTTTACTTGTTGGTTGGGTCGTTCTTTTATTCCGAATGGAAAAATTTGATATCGCGCGTGGCAGTCATCAAAGAGCTCATGCAAGAGCGCGCATGGCGTATCACGCCACGCATCCACATCAATAAACGCGATGTCCCCCATGAATAATGAGGAATTTAGACTCATTCAATCAATTGATATCGAGCAAGACAATAATGGGCCACCTAATTTAAGTGCGCTCGATGAGACATTACGCGCTGTTGTCACCATAAGCACCAAGCACTTTGGCATGAATGCCGCATATGTGAGTCAGGTATTCCATGACAAAGAATTGCTCGAGATTGTCGCATTTCATAGTGATAGTCCTGATCTTGTCATCAATGCTGGAACCACCTATCAACTGAAATCGACTTACTGCAATTCAGTAGCCGAGGCAACACATCCAGTGGTTATTGAGAACACGCACACTGATCCAACCTTTCAGCACACCGCTGCCCACGACCTCTTCGCAAATATTGGGAGTTATGTGGGTGTACCAATTGTCCTCAGCAACGAAGTAGTGTACGGTACGTTGTGCGTGATTGATACACAACCCCAAAAAATCACCACCAATCAAACCGAGCTCTTACTGATTATGGGACGGTTGCTTGCCACACAAATCGTGCATGACAAAGTCACGTACGCACGGGCACAAGCAGAGCGCGATCTGCGCAAAAGTGAAGAACGCTACCGTGAGTTCATTGAACGATCACCAGACATGATTGTCATTATAGAAGACAACGTTATGCGCTACATCAATCTTGCTGGCGCTCGCATGCTCGATTTTGACACTCCACACGATGTGGTTGGGCAATCTATCCATGAATTTATCGATATCGACGAACTGCATCGCGTTGAGTCTATTATTGCGCCGAATGCCATCTATCCTGTGACCATCCATGCCATCGAGGTCTATCTCAAAAGTCGCACAGGTCGCCAACTTATTGTTGAGGTCACTGGGTTCCCCAGCGATCTCCTCGGGGCAAATGGATTCAAACTCGTAGCGCGTGATATCACCCACCGCAAACAAATAGAGACCGAATTAGCACACACACATCATGCACAACAGATAGCGAATCAGGATTTGTTGCGGTTAAATGCTGCCAAGAGTCATTTTGTCTCGATTGTCAGTCATGAGTTTCGTACGGCGCTTACGGGTATCCAAGGTTTTAGTGAGATGATGCACACAGAGGATTTCACCATCGAGGAGATGCGTGACTTTGCCAAAGACATCAACGAAGATGCAAAACGGTTGAATCGCATGATTACCGAGATGCTCGACCTTGATCGAATGGAATCTGGAACAATGGCGTTGCACCGCCAACGAACCGATATCAACCAACTCATCAATAACGTGGTAACCCACGAAGCACGCATCAATCAGCACTCCCATCAATTTAATGTGCAATTGAATGAAGACGTGCCTCATGCATATGTCGATGAAGACAAACTTATCCAAGTCGTCAAAAATTTAATCTCAAATGCCATCAAGTATTCACCTGATGGTGGCATCATCACCATCACAAGCAATACACATAACGGCACCATTCTCCTTTCGTTCGCTGATCAAGGGATTGGAATGACTCAGGACGCAATCGCCAGTATTTTTGAGCGTTATCAACGCGTTAATTCGGGGGCCACACGCCACATTAACGGCACCGGACTTGGCCTACCGATTACCCGTCAAATTGTTGAGATGCACAATGGGCGCATTTGGGTTGAGAGCATTCCTGAATATGGCTCTACGTTTTATGTAGAGTTACCAATCGTAACAGCTGAAGGAATAGAAGTATGACGCGTATAATTTTTTGTGAGGACGACCCAATCATCCAAAAACTCATCCGGATCGCTTTACGCAACGATGCGTACGATATCATCATCGCCGAGAACGGCGCCGATGGACTTATGCTTATACGTACACAGGCACCTTTACTCATCTTCACCGATATATCCATGCCAGTTATGGATGGCGTCCAACTCTGCGACGTACTCAAAGCAGACAATACCCTCAAGCATATACCAATTGTGTTATTAACCGCATCAACACAACGCGAAGAGATCCACGAGGCACTATCGCATGGTGCCGTCACGCATTTAGGCAAGCCGTTTAGTCCACAAGAATTGCGTGATACAATAAAATTATTGTTACCTTGATGTGTTAATTTTTTGAACACGTCAACGTAATCATACAATGTCGTATGTGCTATTCACTGGTCTCAAGGAGTATGGTTTTGTGTCCAAGACAATTTTAATCGCCGAGGATGACGCACGCATTCGCAAGCTTCTTCTTACATGTGTCGCTCGGCATGGATATGAAGTAACGATGGTATCTGATGGTCAGCTAGCTCTCAACGAAATCCGCAACTCAATCCCCGACTTACTCATCACCGACATAAATATGCCCAATCTTGATGGGTTATCACTCATCAACATATTGCGTGCTGAGCCTACAACAAGTCTGTTGCCAATCATTGCACTATCCGCCGAAGCCGATCAATTGCGTGCAACGATTGGCCCTCATCTGGTAAAGCATCTTCTCAACAAACCGGTGCAACTATCTGAATTATGTGCCATCGTGCACGATTTAATTGGTCCACCGTAGCTGGTGCGCCAGTACATCGCTTGCCGACACCCCCGCCAACTCCCGATAGACACTCGGAGCGGTCGCCCCCTCAGTGTTAATCACCAACACGCGCGAGGCGTGATCGAGACCCACCTGCGTAGCGAGCTGCGTGTCCATGCACAGGCGGATTAACCCGGCGAGCCCAGCAATCCCCGACTCGCCACCGACCACCGGGATGTCGCCGTAGGCACCGCTAGCCACAATCCGCACTGATGCCACCGCCTCGTCGTCACTGACTGTCATAAAATCGTCGATACAGCCCTCAAGAATCTGCCAGGCCAGCGGCGACGTCTCGCCACAGGCCAGACCGGCCATCACCGAGTCAACCGACCCCGTGGCCATTGCCGGGCGCCCTACCAAAGCGCTTTGGTAAAGACAATCGGCCTGCTCGGGCTCGACCACAATTAGGCGTGGCCGCTGCGCCCCGTAATACTCCCACAAATAACTCGCCACACCAGCGGCAAATCCACCCACCCCACCCTGCACAAAGACGTGCGTCCAGGGGGCATCGTTCCCGTGTTGCGCAATCGCCTCGGCCGAGATCACGCTGTAGCCCTGCATCACATCGCGCGGAATGTCGGTATACCCCTCATACGACGTGTCTGACACCACATACCAACCATTGGCGTCGGCCATCTGCGCTGCCTCGCGCACCGAGTCATCGTAGTTACCGCTGATGCGAATCACCTCGGCACCGTAGGCGGCAATCGCCTGCTCGCGCTCAACGCTGACCTGTGCATGAATCACAATCACACAGCGACAGCCAATCGACTGCGCTGCGGCCGCCAAGGCTCGCCCGTGATTGCCGTCGGTGGCGCTAATCACCGTAAATCCGGTCAGCTGGTCGCGATAGGCGCCGGCAAATAACCCGGCGGCATCGAGGTTCGGCCAGTGGCGCAAAACCAGGCGAATCAAGGCAATAGGGGCGCCCAGCGCTTTGAAGCTGGCCAGCGGCGAGCGCACTGATTCATCTTTGAGCTGGATGCGCGCCACACCCAAATGCACCGCCAAATGCGGCATGTCGTACAGCGGCGTGCCCTGCATATTGATGTGCGACCAGTGTGCCAGCCACTCGCCACTCTGGTGAGCAGCTGCCATGGTGAGGATTGTCTGTAACTCGGCTGGATAGGCGCGATGTGTGGCGCGTGGATTGTGTGTGTACATGGGTCACCTTTACTATTGGTATGACAAGTACGTAGTGTTTATTGAGTCACGGTCTGCACGACATCAAGGAGCACTTGTGCGCCTGCGATGATGTCAGCATCAGTGGTGAACTCGGCAGGATTATGACTAATCCCATCCCGACTCGGCACAAAGATCATCGCCGCCGGCGTAATCCGTGCCATCATCTGGGCATCATGGCCGGCGCCCGATGTCATCCGCCGCACGGCGAAGCCGTGGCGTTGCGCCGTCTGGTCAATCAGGCCGACGATGTCAGCATCGAACTGCACCGGATCAAAGCGTGCCAGCTGTTCGCGCTCGATCGTGACACCCTCGTGGTCGGCAATCTCGGCCATAAACGCCGCCAACTGTTGTTCGGCATCGATGAGCAAGGCATTATCCGGGTTGCGCAGATCGACCGTCATGGTCACTTTGTTGGGGATGACATTGATGGCGTTCGGCTCGAATTGCATCGAGCCGATGGTCGCCAATGTCGTGCCGTGCGCCTGGGCACTCTGGCGCGCCTTGGTGATAATCGCTGCTGCCGCTACTCCGGCATCGTGGCGCATGGGCAAGGGAGTTGTGCCGGCGTGATTGGCTGTGCCGTGAATGGTGAGCTTCTGCCACGAAATCCCCTGCAAATTAGCCACCGCACCAATTGCAATCCCCTCGGTATCTAATATCGGCCCCTGCTCGATGTGCAACTCAAGGTAACAATGCGGCACAATCGCACCGGGCGCAAGTGCGCCTGCATAGCCGATGCGGGCGAGTTCATCGCCGAGACGCGTACCGTCGACGCCGATGACATTAAGTGCATCATCCACCGGCATGCCACCCGCATACACCAGCGAGCCCATCATGTCGGGCTGATAGCGCACGCCCTCCTCGTTAGTAAAAGCCACCACGGCAATCCCACGGCGCGGCTGCACGCCTGCGTGTTTGAGCGCCCGAATCACCGCCAAGCCAGCCAAGACGCCGTAACAACCGTCATACGCTCCCGCATGAATCACGGTATCGATGTGTGAGCCGAGCATGATGGGAGCAAGTGTTACATCCTGACCGGTCCAAAGGCCGATGATGTTGCCGATTTGATCGATTGATACGACAAGATTAAGGTCATGCATCCAAGCCACGAGGGTATCGCGCCCCGCTTTGTCGGCATCACTGGCCGCCAAACGGGTACGGCCACCACTGCCGTCGAGGCCGATTGCGCCTAGCGCATTGAGTTGGTGCAGGAGTGTGGTGGCATCAATCGGTATCATGCCTGTGTCTTTCGTGGATACACGCCGGTACATCTATCATATCATTGCATGTGGGGAGCGTTTTTCGATGCTAGAATGACACTATAAAACGGATAGCCGCACGAACGAGAGCGACAAATTTATTATGACAACAGGCATTGATAATACACCACTGAATCCAAGCCGTTATATTGCCCTGGTAGTGGCCTGGACGGCAACAATTGGTAGTTTGTTTTTCAGCGAGGTGCTCAACTTCATCCCGTGTACCTTGTGTTGGTATCAGCGTATTTTGATGTATCCACTCAGCGTTATCATCACGATCGGCATCTTGCGCCGCGACAACGGCATCCATCACACGGTGTTGCCGCTGGCCGTGCCCGGCTTTGTGATTGCCCTCTACCACTACTTGCTCATCAAAACCGACTGGCTGCCGCCACCGCCGTGTCTCGACGGCATCCCGTGTAACGTCGACTACCTCAACATCTTTGGCTTTATCAACATTCCGTTCATGTCGTTGACGGCCTTCTTTTTGGTGATTGTGATGATGCTGGCCTCACGCCATGAGCCGTTCGAGGAGCCGACCAACATCGAGGGCGTGGCCGCCTTGACCAGCCGTGAGTCGCTCGTGGCCTATGCCCTGATTGCCGTCGTCTTCGGCTTTTTTGTGGTGTTGGCGCAGGTGATTGCCTAACCCTGCAACATTCGCCCATCCACGATACCGATCATGCCCATCACGCATGGTCGGTTTTTATTTGACAATTCAATTGATAGTCACTATCATTTGAATTGTTATTGATAGTGACTATCAATTAAGCACAAGGAGAGAGACAATGGCGAAAGAGACAAAAGGCAAGTCAAAGACCGACGTTACCTCGCGTGATAAGAGTGGGCGGGTGACTAATCACGACTGCAGTCATTGTGGAGCGCGGTTGATGAACGATCGCGAGATGGTTGTTGTGATGGATGAGCGACGGAGTAACAAGTGTTATTACCGGCGTGACTGCTTTAACAAGATGCTCAACAGCGAGCAAGGTATGGGGCAAAACGGTCAGCAGGCGTGCCCGATTCAATAGGTAAGGAGAGTGACATGTCCACGGATATGCGGTTACCGGTGACGGTACTATCGGGATTTTTAGGGGCAGGCAAGACCACATTGCTCAATCATGTCCTCAACAACCGTGATGGATTGCGCGTGGCGGTGATTGTCAACGACATGAGCGAGGTCAACATCGATGCGCAGTTGGTACGCAGTGGTGGAGCCGGGCTGAGTCGGGTTGATGAG
>JBKCLM010000087.1:0-37135 GCA_046300655.1 Chloroflexota bacterium
ATTCTTTTCCACCATACTCCAAGCCGACGTTGCATGTGTTTGGTTGATGTCAATGCTAACGGAATCATGATAATAAAAGCGGCTAAACCAACAATCAAATATCGTTTCGTTAACAAGTTTTGACTCATTAATTGCCAATCCCAGCCATAGTCAACCCACATGTACACCACCAGATGTGCGATGGTGTAGCTAAACGCATACAGCCCAAGGGGTCGGCGAGACGCTAACACAAACTTAGGCGCACCAAAGCGCACCAAGGGCGTTACAGCCAAACTGGCAATAAGGAGGTTCAACGCAGCATCACCAGTCGCAGTCGTAAACGTCGCGACTGGGTCAAATGGCCAGCCCTCGTGCCAGATACGCCACGAGAGCAGCATCAACGGCACCAAGGCTAGCAGGTGAACAAGCGCACGTACCACAGATGGAGTCGATACACGCAACATGGCTAGTAGAACTTTCGCAGATCCATGCCGGTATAGAGCGATGCCACTTGCTCCGCATAGCCATTAAACATCAATGTCTCGCGACGACCAAACTCGCCGATGCGGCGCTCATCGGCCTGTGACCAACGCGGGTGATTGACGCGAGGATTCACGTTGGCATAAAAGCCGTACTCGTCGGGGGCAGCCGCCATCCAGAGTGACGTTGGTTGTTCATCGACCAAGCTAATACGGACGATTGATTTAATGCTCTTGAAGCCATACTTCCACGGCACGGCCAAGCGCAACGGCGCACCATTTTGGTTTGGCAGAGGATTGCCATACACACCGGTAACCATCAGTGTCAGATCGTGCATCGCCTCATCAAGACGTAGCCCCTCGGCATACGGCCAGGTGTACCAGGGTTCTTTTTGGCCAGGCATTTGCTCGGGGTCATAGAGGGTCTCAAATCGGACATACTTGGCGGCACTGGTTGGCTCAACCTGGGCCAGCAGGCGATTGAGTGAGAATCCGTACCAAGGGATAACCATCGACCAGCCCTCGACACAGCGCAGGCGATAGATGCGCTCTTCGCTCTCAAACGCTAGTAAATCCTCGAGGCCAAAAGTAGTTGGCTTGTTGACGAGCCCATCGACGACCACATTCCACGGACTTGCCGTAAAATTCGCTGCCATCTCGGCGACGCGCTCTTTGGTGGTCGTAAATTCATAAAAGTTGTTATAGCCCGTCACTGCCGCATAATCAGTCAAGGGGTCACCGAGTTCGTCGGTTTTGATAACAGCAGGTGTTGTCACTGGTGACGGGGTAACGTTGGTAGTTGCTTGTGGTGCCGCACAGGCAACTGCGGCCAGCGCTGCCGGTGTCAATGCCATGCGCGTGATAAATGAGCGCCGCTGGCGATACAGATGCTCGGGTGTGATCTCGGACGAAGGAATGTTGGTCACTGTCGTACCTCAACTGTGTATGATGCTGGCTAGTTCAATAGTGGTACGGTACCTGAAGTTGATGAGAGAACGGTGAAACCACCCCCCGTAGAGACGCAGTATATCATCACCCCGTAGAGCCGCAGCATGCGGCGGCTCTACGGGGTGACCGAAATCAACCAGATCCAATCACGCATTTATTGCATGACCATGCCACCATCGGTATTGAAAGTTTGACCGGTAATGTAGGCTGCCTGCTCTGATGCCAAGAATGTCACCAACGAAGCCACATCCTCGGGCGCACCAAGACGACCGAGTGGGATTTGTTTGATCAGCGCTTCGCGCATTTCGGGGCCAAGCACGGCAGTCAGCTCGGTATCGATAAACCCAGGCGCCACCGCATTGACAGTAATACTGCGTGAACCAATCTCGCGGGCAACAGACTTGGAGAAGCCAATGATACCGGCCTTTGCAGCGGCGTAGTTGGCCTGTCCGGCGTTACCCATCAAGCCGACCACCGAGGTAATGTTGATGATGCGGCCCCAGCGGGCGCGGGTCATCGGGCGCAATGCGGCACGGGTGCACAAGAACAACCCACGTAAATTGGTGTCCATCACGGCATCCCAATCATCGTCCTTCATGCGGAGCATCAACGTGTCACGCGTGATGCCGGCGTTGTTGACCAAGATGTCAATCCGACCAAAACGCTCCGTTACCTCTTTGAAGAGCCGCTCGACATCCTCGGCGTTGGCCACGTCGGCCTGAATCGCCACTGCCTTACCACCGGCTGCCTCGATTGACGCCACGGTCTCATCAGCGGCGGCTTGGTTGCCACGATAGTTGACGACCACGGTTGCCCCAGTGGTGGCCAATGATTGCGCAATAGCGCGACCAATCCCGCGCGACCCACCGGTGACTAATGCGACGCGCTCATCAAGACGAATTTGCATGCCAGATTCCTCTTCCATTTACAACGCACACTTACCGTGAAATATCATAGAGCGTGATGCCGTCAATCAACACTACCGGCTTATCCTTGGCGCTCTTTGTCGCTGAGCTGGTGAACTCGGTTGAGGTCACAACGATGCCCTTGGTGATGTCCTCGCGCTTCATCTCTTGGAGCAAGCTCTCGACAGCACCAGCCGAGACGCGCTCGGCAGTTGAACAACGGATATGGTAGGCTTGCCCCTCGTGTTCGAGCCACAAATCGACATATTTGTCCTTCTCGACAAACTTGTAGTCCTTGAAGGTGAAGCCCTTTTTCTTGAAGAGCTGATTAACAAACCCACCAAGTTGTGCCAACGTCAACCCGCGAATATCGCCGACCTCACGGATTGCACCAGCCCGCTCGAGTGACCCGCCGCGCTCAGCAGTCTGGTTGCGCATCTCGCGATTGCGCTCCTCCATGCGACCCGATGTGGTCGCACCGAAGGTGCAAAAGGCAATCAACGAAAACGAGATGAATCCACTCGCCGTCAGCCAGGTACTCATCATCGAGGTTGACTCGGGAGCGAGTGTGGCCACCATGTCGTTGCTGTTGTAGACAAAAATCAGCACCCACAACAAGATGGTACTCGTAATTGCGCCTACAAGACCTGTCAGCAAGCCATACAAACCGTAGAACCCAGGGGCAGTACGCGCCAACAACAACCCGACGGTGACCGGAATAATACCTGCCACTACTGCCAATACACTTGATTGCAACAACGAAATAGGCATCAACAGGCCAGCACCAATGCCATACAGCAAAATGGTTGGCCACTTGAGCGACGCAAAGCCTTGGCGCAGGTATTCACCTGCGGGCATCATCAGACGACCGCCTGGTGATTTAGGATCTTGACTCATCTGTTTCCCTATGTTTCAACAAAGACGCATGATCGCGCAACAATAACTCATCAACGGCTCGTCGCAGGTGCGTAATATCAGCAAACGACAAATAGACCGACGCAAACCGAATATAGGCGACTTCGTCAACCTCACGCAGCAATCGCATGGTGACATCGCCAACATGGGCTGACGACACCTCGTGCTCGCTACTCATCAACAACTCAGACTCAATGTCATTCACGAGTTGTTCGATACGTTGCGCCGACACGGGACGCCGATAACACGCCGTCAAAATTCCGCGCGTGAGCTTGTCGCGGTTATACGGCTCGCGTTCACCGTTCTTTTTGACAACCGTAATACTGACCGTCTCAACGCGCTCGTACGTGGTAAAACGTCGCCCACATTGCGGACAACGACGGCGACGCCGAATCGAACTCCCATCGTCGAGCTTGCGCGTATCAACAACATCACTCTCTGCGTGCGCACAATACGGGCACCGCATGCTGAACCTCCACTGGACAAACGGCCCCATTACCGCTGATTATACCATCTCTCGGCATCATCGGCCGGCATACAGCGCCGTGATTGTCTTTGCTCAGGCGCGAAATTGTGGCAACCAGCGCTCCTGCGCCACAAACAACTCGTCTACCATGGCCCGCACCTGATCAAGCGTGCACACTGCCCCCGTCAACGGGTCAAGCATGACTGCATGATAGACCGCCTCGCGATTGCCACTCAACGACGCCTCGACAATCAACTCCTGCACGTTGATATTCGTGCGATTCAAGGCCGCTAGTTGCGTCGGATAGTGCGCAATCGTGGTCGGCTGAATCCCGTGTCCATCGACCAGACACGGCACCTCAACACAACACCCCGTCGGCAAGTTGCCAATCAAACCACGATTGGGCACGTTGCCGTTAATCCGCGTCGGCGTATTGGTCTCGATGGCCTCGATAATATGTGAACCATACTCGTGCGATCGCACCGTGGGGATGTCGCGGGCACCGGCTATCATCTCGGCACGCTCGGTGGCCGTGTGCGCCTCACGTTCGAGACAGTGGCGCAAGTAGCCACCTGTCCGGCCGAAATCAAACCAATGATCGTGCGGATTAGTGAACTTGGGCACCAAATCCTCATAAATCATGGTCGGGTTTTTACGGAAGTAGGGCGAATACTCGCTGGCATGGCCACTCGACTCCGTCACAAAATAGCCGAAATGGCGCATCAAATCAATGCGTACCGGCTCACTGCCATAAATATCCGCTTGCTGCGTGGCCGCCCGAATAGCAGGATACAAATCCATGCCGTTGCGATCCTCAAAGCGCAAAAAGAACGCTTGGTGGTTAATACCCGCACAGTGATAGACTACATCCTCGTATGGCGTATTGGCCCACTGCGCCAACATCTCACTCGTCCCCTGCACACTGTGACACAACCCCACATGGGCCGTGCCCTTGGCTTTGTCTACCGCCCAACAATTGGCAGCCATCGGGTTGACGTAGTTAAGCAGAAGCGCATCACGATGACCTACTGCCGCCATGTCATCACACAAATCGAGTAAGACGGGGATGGTACGCAAGGCGCGGAACACTCCGCCTGGGCCGAGCGTATCGCCGACACACTGCTCGACACCGTACCGCTGTGGGATTTCAATATCACTTTGGTATGCCGTTAATCCACCCTGCTGAAAAGTCGTAATCACATACCGCGCCCCGCGCACTGCCTCACGCCGATCAGTCGTAGCACTCACCGTCGCCTTGAGTCCCCGCTTATCAATGAGGGTTTGCACCAGCTGGCGCGCTGTTTCTAGACGCACCGGGTCGATATCCATCAGTGTAATATGACTCGCTTGCAGAGCCGGTGCCAACAGAATATCGCTACACAAGTTGCGGGTAAACACCACACTACCAGCACCAATCAACGTAATCTTAGCCATACGGGTCCTTTATTTGGTAGGGGAGGATCTGCGGCTATCTTACCAGATGTTCATCTTTGTTATGCAGAAAGCGTTACGGCACCGGTGCCGGTTGCATGACACGCAAAGCCACACGTTTTATAATGAACCAACATCTCACACCAAAGGATACTCCCATGCGTGTTTTTCGCAGTGATGCGCATATCAATCACATGCCAGTGCATGAGTTCTACGATGGTGCATTAATTCCACCATTTGAATCGGCTGAGCGCGCTCACATCATCGATCGAGCCCTCGATGCCGCCGGATTCGTCAGCGAGACGGCACTCACACCGGTACCCGATGCAATCCTCACACGTATTCATTCACGTGAATACCTCCACTATCTCGCCAGTATTTACCCGCGCTGGTGTGCCGCCGGCGGCGCCGTCGAGGCCGTCTTACCGAGCACACTGGCCGTACGCTGGATGAACCGCCACTCACCGCACCCGCTCGCCGAGCCCGGCTACTATGCGTTTGATTTGAGTGCACCTATTGTCGCCGGCACCTGGGCTGCCAGCATCGATGCGGCAAATATGGCCTACAGCGCAGCCCAGGCCGTGATCGATGGCGCACCACTTGCATATGCGCGTTGTCGCCCACCTGGACATCATGCCGGTACTGATATGTGTGGCGGCTATTGTTATGTCAATAATGCAGCTGTTGCGGCTGAGGCATTGCGGGTGCGTGGGCGCGTCGCGATTCTCGACATTGATATTCATCACGGCAACGGTACACAGCAGATCTTTTATGAGCGCAGCGATGTGACATTTGTGTCGATTCACGGGCACCCTGAAGTCTGCTATCCGTACTTTTTGGGCTTTGCCGACGAAACTGGATTAGGGGGAGGAACCGGTCACAATCTCAACATACCGTTGGCGTTTGGCAGTGATGATGCGACGTACCTAGCGGCACTCGATCAGGCCTTGGCATATATTCGCAACCAACAGGTGAGTACGCTGGTCATCTCGGCCGGGTTTGACACGTATGGCGGCGACCCACTCGGTGGGTTTGCGTTGACGCGTCAGTGCTACCAACTGATTGGACAGCGGTGTATGACGCTCGGGTTGCCGGTAGTCATCATTCAAGAGGGGGGCTACGCCATCGACGCGCTAGGGGATAATCTGGTGACACTTTTGCACGGTATGACGGGAGTATGATAGGATTACTCAATCATTACACCGACTTGTAATACGTGAGGACACCCCATGACTCGTCTCCCTAATGGTGGACGGATAGAAGTGATTTGTGGCTGTATGTTCAGCGGCAAAACAGAAGAGCTTATCCGACGCCTCAATCATGTACAGTTGGCACGCCAATCGCTATTGGCGTTTACGCCGCGCCGCGATACACGGTATCGCACCGGCAGTTTGGCGAGCCACAACGGCTTGACCATCGAGGCCATCACTGTCTCTACCATTGATGAAATCGTCGCGCAGACACCAGTTGGGACACAAGTTGTCGCCATCGACGAAGTGCAGTTCCTCGAGAGTGATCCAATCGCCATTGCCTCAGGCTGTCAGACGCTGGCCGATCAGGGTGTACGTGTCATTGTGGCCGGACTCGACCAAGACTTCCGTGCGCGACCATTCGCCATTGTCGCCGAGTTGATGGCGGTCGCCGAGCAAGTCGATAAGTTGTTTGCGATTTGTGTCAAGTGTGGTTCATATGCGACGCGCTCGCAACGATTGCTCGACGGACAGCCAGCGCCACATTCGGCACCGGTCATTGTGGTCGGTGGACTTGACCTGTACGAGGCGCGCTGTCGCGTCTGCTATGAGGTCGGGCCTGCGTGAAATTGACCACAAACAAAATCATTTATGGTATATTATTTGTCATGGTAGGGAATTATTACCGCTAGTGAGGATAACAGTATGCCATACGTTATTACCGAGGCATGTATCGGCACCAAAGATGCATCATGTGTCTCTGTATGCCCAGTTGACTGCATTTACGAGTCAAAAGACAAAAAGCAGTACTACATCAACCCGGACGAGTGCATCGACTGTGGCGCCTGTGAGCCAGAGTGCCCAGTAGAGGCCATCTACGCCGACGACGCTGTTCCCGAGAACATGCGCAAGTACATCGCCATCAACCGCGACTACTCAAATTAGTCCGCGCCCACAGATTTGCGATGATACACAGCCCGTCACACATGTGACGGGCTGTGTGCTTTTCACGCAGGAGCACACACGACACACGGTTATTACGTTTGGTTGGCAACCATACCCTGTCACACGTAGTACAATACTTGTAATTATTCGTGGTATGGAAATACAATGAACCGCACTACTCAATATACAATTGTCACGCTCGGGTTGCTCACAAGTCTGATTATCGCTTTGAGTGTCTGGTTACAAAATCAACCCGACGATTTATGGTCGCGACGCTGGTTGTTGATTATTATCCCAACAATAAGTGGCATTGCTTTGCTCATAAGCTGGCGTCATGTGTGGCAGGATGTAGCGCTTGGCATGGCCGTGACATACTTTGTCACGCCACTCATTGCTGCACGAATCGAATCATGTTTTTTGCCAATTGATGGAGCAATTCCCTGTTTCGCAGATGTCAATCAGGTGCGCGTACTCGCTGATCAACTTGGTCATCCAATTTACTATCCTGGACTCATCACGTTACATGTGATTGGCGTCGGAGTAACCTGGTGGTATGTCAGTCGCAAAGGAGGATTCGATGCATCAGCACGTCAGACAACGGCTTGAAGCGTTCGAGCAGAGTTATCTTTCGCCACACGCCGCCAAAAGCGCCAATGCGACCCGAGACCGTGCCGAGGAAGAATCACCGGTACGCACCAGCTTTCAGCGTGACCGTGACCGCATTCTGCACTCAAAACCGTTCCGGCGACTCAAGCACAAAACGCAGGTGTTCATTGCACCACTCGGTGACCACTATCGCACCCGCCTGACGCACACGCTCGAGGTCACCCAAATTGCCCGGACCGTGGCCCGTGGCTTGCGCCTCAACGAGGATTTAGTCGAGGCAATCGGGCTCGGGCACGACATCGGTCATGCACCGTTTGGCCATGCCGGTGAGACTGCCTTGTCACATGCGTTAGGCGACTCGTTTCGCCACAATGAGCAGAGCCGCCGCATTGTCGAGGTTTTGGAGAAAAACGGCGCAGGGTTGAATCTCACTTATGTCGTGCGCGAGGGCATCTACATGCACTCCAAAGGGCGCCGTGACATTAGCGCCAAAGCGTGGGGCGTGGCAAGCACGCTCGAAGGCCAAATCATCAAAGTCGCCGACTCGGTGGCTTATATCAACCACGACATTGACGACGCCATGCGAGCTGGTATATTGCGCGCCGAGGATTTACCCAAAGAAGCAATCGAAGTACTCGGAGCAACACACGCAGCCCGCATTAACACCATGGTGACAGACCTGATTGACCAGAACTGGTGGGCGAGTGGGGATGGCAATGCACCAGCTGAGTTTGAGCTCAAGATGAGCCCAACAGTGCTCACGGCAACCAACGCGCTTCGCGAGTACATGTATCAGAACGTCTACTTGGGGTCGGCCGCCAAGACCGAAGATCACAAGGTGGAGTTGATTATTGACCTGTTGTATAAACATTTTGTCGCACACCCGGAGCAAATTCCGGCTGACATTATGGCAATTAACCGCAAACTCGATGAGCCACTCAGTCAAGCGGTTGTTGACTATGTGGCAGGTATGACCGATCGATTCGCCACACAAGTCTTTCAAGATATTTATGTACCACGCACATGGGGATTGTAGATAACGGAATATGACCAGCAACAGCGTGATTGAGACAATCAAAGAGCGGATTGACATTGTCGATCTCATCAGTGCCACCGTGCAATTGCGCAAGGCGGGGCGATCGTTTGTGGGGTTTTGTCCTTTCCACAGCAATACGCGCACGCCAGCATTTACGGTGTATCCCGACACGCAGAGTTATCACTGTTTTGGTTGTAAAGCATCAGGCACGGCGTTTGATTTTGTGATGCGCACGCATGGACTCGAGTTCCGCGAGGCGCTCGAGTTGCTGGCACAACGGGCTGGTGTTGAGCTGGCGCCACGCACGCAGCAGGATGAGGAGCGCGACCATCAACGCGAGCGCCTGATCGAGGTCAATACAGCGGCAGCCCGACTTTTCCAACATATGCTGCTCAAGTCGCCACGCGGTGCTGATGCGCGCGAGTACGTGGCCAAACGATTAATTAATGAATGGGCGCTCGAAAGCTTTCAGCTGGGCTATAGTCCTGACGATCGCACCAAGTTATTCGAGTACTTGACACTCAAACTGGACTTCAGTGCTGAAGAGGTTGTCGCGGCAGGGTTGGCAATTCAGCGTGATGACGGCAGTTATTATGACCGGTTCCGCGGGCGCGTCATCTTCCCGATTCGCAACATCAAAGGACAGATTATCGCCTTTGGCGGGCGGGCGATGGGAGATGTACAACCCAAGTACCTCAACTCGCCACAGACGTTGCTGTTCGACAAAAGTAGTGTGCTGTATGGGCTCGACATGGCACGTGAGGCGATTCGACAACACGATGCAATTGTGATTGTCGAGGGCTATGTTGATGTGATTGCCCTACACCAACACGGGTTCCGCAATGTGGTGGCACCATTGGGTACCGCGCTGACTGCCGATCATGTGCAGATTATCAAGAAGCTGACCAAAAACATCTATTTGGCACTTGATGCGGATAGTGCAGGGATTCGGGCGACGCTCAAGGGCTTGCAGACGCTCCACGACAATCTCGATTCACACCTTGTACCCACACCAACGCCCAATGGCGTATTGGCCTGGAGTCACAACATTGACGCTCAGATTCGCATTATTGAGTTGCCAGAGGGTCAAGACCCTGATGAGTTGCTGGCCCAAGATGAGGCGTTGTGGCCACAGTTGGTAGCAAATGCCCTGCCGGCCATGGATTTTTATATGCAGGTGCTGACGCGTGACTTGAATCTGAATGAATTAGCCGATAAACGGACGGCACTCGATCGGCTAGCTCCGCTGATTAGTCAGTTGAGCAATCAACTTGAGCAAACACATTATGTACAGCAACTGGCAAATTTGCTCAAAATCGACGAAACGTTGTTGCGACGTGAGTTACGGCATGTGACAACCACGCTGCAGACACAACGCAACCCGCGTGTAGCACCGCAACGCGCACCAAGCCAACCGGCTACGCCTGCCAAACAGCCGACCACATCGAATCGCAGTCAACTAGGTCAACGAACCCGTACCGCCGCCGAGCATCTGTTGATGTACCTGTTGCAATCGGCAGACATCCGTGAGGCTGTCGTCCAGAAATTACAGCGGGACTTGCAAGAATTTGGCCAACTCAGCGAGATTTTCGACACCGACATTGATTCGCTATTCGTGGATGATGACGAGCTCCGGAGCATCTGGCGGACGCGCGTGCAGTTTGGTCACGATGGCGATTTACTCGAGTGGTTCGGCACATTGAGCGAGGAGTTACGCCTGCGCGCTGAGCATATCGGCCGGTCAGTGGTCCTACCCAAAGAGTACCTCGTAACTAGTGAAGCCTTAGAATGTGTTACAATCGTGCAACGAGACATTGCGAAACGCTGGAATCAACGACTCTCTCAGCAACTACACGATAGTAGTGATGATGAGAGTACGCATCTGCTAGAAATCCTCGCAGATGTGCAACAATATTTGAACTATTTGCACACACCCAAACGCAGTTCAACATATGACGACCTCCACACACGTCATATGGGCTAGGGGGATCCACAGTATGACCGGAAGAGCAATCCGCACCACAACCAAAGACGACGTGATACCACAGACGGTTGCCGCCATGAATACCGCAAATGATGATGATGTCCAGTCGTTTGAAGAGCCACCTGAAGAACATGTCTTACACATAGATACGTTGCGATGGTTGCTCCCAGACACCATACGGCATCTTCTCATCACACACGCAGAAACACCACTGACTATCAGCGAACAATTCGATACAACGCTACAACCTGACCTCGACCCCATCAATATCCCAGCCCCAGAATATCAAAATGTGTATGAGACTGCCATTGATAATGAACGCATGCATGACGTGTCATTGAATGATTCATCCGATAACGACGATGACAGTGACGACATCTCACCTGAGCTTCAAAGTATCAATTTTAATGACACTGTCCGTCTTTATCTGCGTGAAATCGGCAACATCAAGCTCATCAACTCACACCACGAACAACTCTATGCACGCGCCATTGAAGCCGAACGGTATCTGAGCCGCTACATGTCGGCGGTCGAACACAAAGTGTTTGATACGAATCCATTGCAAACCCATGATGTCCTCGAACTAGTGAACACCGTGTTGCGCAACGATGTGCAGACGCAACTCCAATTTGTGGATCTTGTCACACTGCAGATGCTCGAGGACTGCAAAAAAATCATCAAAATACCAGTCCTTGACACTTTTGGCGATTCCACAAAAGCATACCTGAATGACTCACTGATTATCACCGAGGCCATCAAACGTTGGCGTACCCAAATTATCCGCGGGCGACAAGCACGCGAGTACTTGACCTCGGCGAATTTGCGCTTAGTCGTATCTGTGGCAAAACGCTATATCGGTCGTGGATTGCAATTACTTGACCTGATTCAAGAGGGCAACGTTGGATTAATTCGTGCCGTCGAAAAATTCGACCATCGCCGGGGCTTTAAGTTCTCAACCTATGCCACCTGGTGGATTCGTCAGGCAATTACCCGTGCGATTGCCGATCAAGCGCGCACCATCCGCATCCCTGTCCACATGGTCGAGACCATCAACAAGCTAATGCGCGAGACGCGCCGCTTGATTCAAGAGAAGGGACGCGACCCGAATGACGAAGAGTTGGCTGAAGTGATGGGACTCACGGTCGATCGTATTCGCGTGATTCGTAAGACCTCGCTCGAACCAATTTCTTTGGAGACACCGGTTGGCATCGAAGAGGACAGTCATTTGGGCGATTTCATCGAAGATGTCAAAGCCCAAGCGCCTGCTGATGTGGCCACCAACCACTTATTGCGTGAGCAACTGCAAGAGGTGTTGTCACGACTCAACGAGCGTGAACGACGGGTGTTGCAGTTGCGCTTTGGGCTTGAGGATGGCCACAACTGGACACTCGAAGAGGTCGGGCGAGAGCTCAACGTGACGCGCGAGCGAATTCGCCAAATCGAGGTCAAGGCCTTACGCAAGTTGCGCAGCAGTCGCTACCTACTCGACTACATGGAATAATGCAATAATCCCGTAACCCTTGACACCCTAAAGCATAAACAATGACCTCTAGTCGGTGTGGTACAATATTTTGTCAGAACCATACACATGAGGTTAGTAAGCGTGGCAGGATACGATTTCGATCAATTTGATCATTACCAGATACTTAACGTGGGGCGTGGCGCCTCATTAAACGAAATAAAAAAGGCCTTTCGCCAGGAGATCGCCAGTTATCACCCTGACCGTTACGTGCGTGCCAACGAACCCGAGCGCGATTATGCACGTGCGCGCAGTCAGCGCATTAACGAGGCATTCCGCGTGTTGCGCGACTCAAAGTTGCGTGAAAACTACGACAATACCATGCAACCGGGACGCATTACTGGACGATATCAACGAACCGGACGTAATGGAGAGCCAATCCCCACAACACCGCTTAATCCTCGCGATCATCAAGCTGAACTCTACAACACGGCAGTCGATCACATTGAAGCAGGTCGGTTATTACAGGCAGTCGCCGTGCTACGTCGATTGCAGCAAATCAACCCGTTTTATAAAGATGTGGCAACATTGCTCGCAAGTACTGAACTCAGCATTAACGCGCGACAGATGACTCTACCAATGGAAAGTATTCGACGCTCAAGTTGGTTGACGGTCAGCATTGTGGCTCTTGTGCTTGGTTTGATTGGCATCGGTTGGATATTAAGTGACCGGCTCGAAATCACTGGATCGAACTTAGCGCCAACAATCACGGCGACACCTATCATCGAAAACACCGCAACGCCTGTTATTACACGTACACCGCGCGCAACGTATACACCTACACCTGCATTACCAACGTCAACACCCGATCCAAGTGTATTCATTGACGACAATTTTTCAACGGCTAATTGGGCAGAGGCCACTGGGGAGACATGGCGCACCAGCTACGAGGGCAAACGCTATCGCATTAGTGCGCAACAAGCAGGTGACGCGGCTTGGAGTTACCGCCCATTACCGCAGGCTGATGTGCGCATCGTCGCAGACGTACAAATTAAGCAGGGACGCGCTGGCGTTGTCGTACGCTATCGCGATGATACGAATTTCACCGCCGTGCTCTTAGTGCCGAGCACGCAAGAGTTCATCATTGTCCAGCGTCAAGGTGACTCGTTTGTAGAGCTCGCACGAGGTACACATTTATCCATCCAAACAAGTGGCGAGGTTGACAATTTGATGGACGTACGCGTCGTCGGCAATGAGCTTACATTATCAGTGAACGGCAGTTTGGTGACCGGTCTCGAGATTGACACCATGGCCGAGAGTGCGCGATTTGGCATGATCGCCGTACCTGATACAACAGATGCAGACGCCTACTTTGGCCGATTCACAGCCCGTATCCCCTAAGGATTGGCCGTATCCGTACCGACTACTACGATAATATCCGCACTGCTTCGGATACTTATCGGTGGCAACCCCACTACTACTCGCCCAGCTACACGCTGGGCGATTTTTGCGGCTTGTTCGGGATGTCCTGTCACGTCATAGATGACAGTTTCGACTTGAGGATCACCCACAAAATCGGCTGGAGCATCGACTGTAAAGCCATCATTCGTGAGTTGTTCAGACACACGACTAGCAATACCGGCGACACGAGCCGCATTAAATACTTGCACACGCGCAACGGGTTCGCTTGTACTAAGCCCTGCCACCGTACGCACGTAATTGATTACTTGATGAGGCACCTGACTCACGGCCACCCGCACCTGATTGAACATGTCATCGCTAACGCTGGGTTGTAATGGGACGACCCCTCCCGAATTATCAATCCATGCGCTAACGACTTGTTGTACACCAGCGCTATCCCAAATCAAATCGCTCCCTGATGCTTGATAATTGGGAATGGTCTGTGGTGAGATCTGATAGGCAACTACAGCGTTCAAATCCAACCGCAAAGCACTCCACAGCAATGTCGCAAATACAGACGGGTCGGCGAGGGGAATTGTCGTCTTGACGGTACCACCGAATATCTGTGGTGCATCAAGGAACAATTGGCCCCAGCCAACTACACCACGCGTTTGCAACTCAGACAAAATGGCGTAGACCACCTGAAGTTGACGCAAATTGCGCCCAAAGTCATTATCAGCGTGGCGCGTCCGCGCATAAATTAGGGCGCGTTCACCATCAAAACGCTGTACTCCTGGTTCAAATTCAATACGCATCGTACCAAAATCGTCGGTGGGATAGGTTTCATCAACGATGCGTTTAGGCACATCAATCGTAATGCCGCCGAGTGCATCAATCACATTCGCAAAACCAGCGAAATTCACTTGAGTAATATAGTCAATAGCCACACCGTTGACCGATAATTGGGCAAATGCATCAACTGTCTCGGCTGCCAACGCCATACCGGACTCTTGTTGCGTGACATCGCCCTCAAACAAATCTTGGGCACGCTGATAGCCGTAGGCATAGGCGGAGTTGATTTTGCTCGTACCGCGACCACGAATCTCGACACGGGTATCACGAGGTATTGAAAGCAACGCCACGCTCCCTTGTGGTGGATTGACGCGGAGTAACATCAGCGTATCGCTTCGTACTCCCGCTTGTACATCGGCTTCGCGCTCATCCACACCGACGATGAGCATCGTATATGGGGTAAAAGCGACAGGTTGCGCATGAGCCGGACGCGCATCATTCACGCCAATAGCTTGTACTATTTCGTTGACTTGATAGACAAATAACAACAATGGCAACACGACAAACAATATGACCCACACCAAACGCCACGATCGCGGTCGGTCCCCAGATGGCGACGTCAAGGTGCGAATACGGCTTGTCCGTGGCAGAATAATAGTTGAACCAGGTGTCACTCCATCACGGAGTCGCGGTTGTCGCGAATTACCATCCATGATGCCCTCCCAAACTCGCACATCGAATCATGTGTACAAGCATACCATAGCAGAATTGCAGCACATGCCTGTACGTGACCGAGTATACTAATAGTGTGATTCTGCCACCATATCACTGAAGGCTATAGGGTAACGACCGGCATGTCCCAGCGTCATAAACCACACTTGAACACACCTCAACAAAAACCCTCACAGCCACACCTGCGTACACCAGCCGATGTTTACTACAGCACGGCCTGGCGACTGCTTTTGGCCGTAGGAGGTATTGTTGGATTGCGTTGGATTCAACAACAGCGCTGGGGACGACTCCTGCTGGGCGCTGCACTGAGCCGGCAAATCTGGCGATATGCCCATCATCACGAGCCGAGTCGTCCATCCCTACGCCAGATTCGCATCACAGATCACCGTATCCCACCGGGATTCGATGGGTTTCGGATTGGCCAAATCAGTGACATCCATTTGGGTCAACCATATAGTCACAACAATTTGCGCTGGGCCATTGCACAAATGCAACAGCACCAACCCGATATGATTGTCCTCACTGGCGATATGGTGAACAATCGTGAATCGATTGGTACGCTCCCTCACTATCTGCGCCAACTACGTGCACCATACGGTGTCTACGCTATCCCAGGCAATCATGATTATGTCGAAGAGATCGACGATGTTATGCAAGCATTGACATTTGCCGGTGTACCGTTGATGCGCAATCAAGGGTTTGTGGTGCACCTCCATGGTGATGCATTGTATGTGGCAGGTGTCGATGATATTTGGCACGGTCAAATGCGCCTTGATACGGCAATGGCCTCAAATACGTCAAAACTACCGACACTGTTGTTGGCTCATTCACCAGATACGGTATTCGAGGCGCTTGACTACCCTCATATCGTATTACAATTGTCTGGACACGTACACGGTGGTCACATACGATTGCCAGTGCTTGGGCCACTGGCACGACCACGTTATGGGCGTCACTTTACGCACGGGACATACACCGTGGAGCATATACGGCTGCATGTTTCGTTGGGACTGAGTGGGCGGCAGTTACGCCTTGGGAACGCCCCCGAGGTAGGAATTATCACATTAGCACATCACAATGGAGGTGATTAGATGCTCCGCAAACCAATTGATGTATGGGTCGTATGCGGTGACGTCGTGGCACTGATTGTGTTTGCTGCAATTGGGCGCCAAAGTCACAACGAAACAAATCCCATCGAAGCAGTGATTGCGACCGCTCTCCCATTCATTCTTGGGTGGTTACTGGTGGCATGGCAAGCTGGAATTCTTATCCCACAGCCATTACCAGGTTGGATCGTGCGCACGCTGTTGTTCAATGTGATTGGGTGTGGTCTGGGGTTGGTGATTCGGAGTATTTGGTTACAACGTGAAATCCCATTGAGTTTTGCGATTGTAAGCTTTTTGGCAACCACATCGATGTTAATAATCGTGCGTTTGGTACAATATCGGCGTATTCCCAAGGAGATTGTGGCATGAGTAACACGGTCATTACGCTGATTCGTCATGGCGAGTCATATGCAAATATCAATCAAATCGTTGAATCGTACAGTTGCCAAGGGTTGACGGAGAAAGGCATCGCCCAAGCGCATGCGCTTGCGCAGCGTATCCAACACGAAGGTATGCAATTTGATGCCTATTATGCCAGTACCCTCAAACGAGCGCGTATGACCGCCGAGATTTTGGCACCAGCAATTGGCCAACCCATTCAGTGGGAGGATGACCTCCACGAGTTACGTGTCGGCGAAGTCGATGGCATGAGCTATCAAGAAGTATCTGTGCGCTACCCAACATTTGATCGAGCAATTATGGATGTCCACACCAAAGTTGCGCCTGGTGGTGAAAGTTGGAACGAGTTTGCTGTACGTTGTGCGAGTGTATTGAACGGCATTGCAAGCACCAACAAAGGCAAACAAGTTGCAGTAGTGTGTCATGGTGGTGTAATTGAGTGCTCTTTTTTGTGGGCTCTGGACCTCAATGCGGGCGTTCGTCGACGCGTTGCATTCCCAGCGCGCAATACGGCTATCACGGTTTGGCAAGAACGAGCCAGCAGCTATGATGGCCGGGTCGAATGGCAATTAGTCAAACACAACGATGCGGTGCATCTGGTGTAATGATAGAGCGATCAGTGCAGTTCACGGGTATTAACTGCACTGATCCGTTCATAATTTACAAAACTTTATAACTATGCTCAAAAGGAACACTAAAGACCAAGTAAAAGGTTCTCACCACAACCAGACAGAAACACATCCATCATATGGATAGTGTATAATTATGCGTAGATTATTTTGAGCTAGATGTGATATGACAGCAAAAATTTCAACCACACCTGCAGTCAAGTCAATCAGCCTAACCTGGGAACACGCAGTATACCTGTTGATCTTGGTGCTTAGCGTCATTACACGCTTTTGGGCCGTAGGCGAGCGTGCCTTACACCACGATGAGACATTGCATGCGGAATATTCGTTTTCCCTTTTTTCTGGTTATGGCTTTGTACATGACCCGTTGCTCCATGGGCCATTTTTGTACATCATGGGAGCGATTTCGTATTTCTTGTTTGGTGATAGTGATGCGACAGCACGGTTATCGCCGGCGCTGTTCAGTGTGGCCCTTGGCATGACACCCTTTTTGTTGCGCAACGAAATTGGCCGGACTGGTGCTATTTTTGCCAGTGTGATCATGCTCTTCTCTCCGGTGTTTCTTTACATCGGGCGGTTTTTTCGTCATGACATCTACGCAGTGCTCTTTGAGGTACTGGTCCTCGTATCGTTGATTCGTTATGCGCGTCGACGTGACCCACGCTGGTTAATTCTCGGAGCCGTTACTTTTAGCTTGATGTTGACTACACTCGAGACCGCCTATTTGTATCTGGCAATTTTCTTACCAGTCATTGTGGTGGTCTTCTTTTGGCAGGTCTGGAAGCCTGGGATTATCATCGCAGGACTAATCGGTGCAGTGATTGTCTCAGCAGCGTTCATCTTACCGGGTAAGCCGATGCCACCGATGAACCCGAGCGAGGACATCACCGGTGGCCGCGAAAACGGCAATTTCCAGTGTCCACGTTCACCACTTGACATGTACATTGACAACCCACTTCGCACGGCCGAACCAGGGCCGATTTTTGGGTTAGGACCACTCGAAACCGCAGACAATGCATATGCACTTTGTGTGCGTCATCAAGCCGATAACGACTGGATTGCCTATCTATTCAAGGTATGGCTGTTTTTCCGCCATCCTGCAATATTTGCCGGCATGATTATTTCATTACTGGGCGCTGCGGCATTGTGGTACCTGGTCTGGAAGCAGAAGGTTGTTGATGGGCTCACGCGTTGGGATTTGGCCATGCAAAGTCCCACACCCATCATTCGCGCGTTTGCCAGTCTCGGCAAAGACTACCGAGTCATCAAAGCGCTCGGACTTGCATTCATTCCGTATGCTTTGTTCTTTAGTTCGTTCTTTTCAAATCCTGTAGGTGTCATCAGTGGCACCACCGGTTCATTGTTGTACTGGTTAGCCCAGCACGATGTCAAACGCGGTGGTCAACCTGATCACTACTATGCCGTGATTTTGGCAATTTATCAGCCACTCATCGTCATTGCAGCGATTGCTAGTGCGATTGTCGTACTAAAACGTGCATATGAAGTATTGCGTCGCGGTGATATGCCAAGCATTAATTTGGCGACCGGCATGTTATTAACATGGTGGTCAGTCGGTGCATTCCTTATCTTCTCATGGGCTGGTGAGAAGATGCCATGGCTTACGATTCACCCGCTCACCCCATTAACATTTTTGGCAGCGTGGGGCATGGGTCAGCTCATCGATGCCTGGATAGCCGATTATCGTCGACGTGGACGCCCCATTAAAAACGTTCTGACCGTGGCCGGGCTTGGTGCCATATTGGCAGTCATCGCAACCATTATGATGTCACTGGCGATTAGTCCGACCCACAGTTATGGCTGGCTGGCACCGTGGATTCCAGTGGCATTCATCGTGTTGGTGGCACTTCTTGCTCTCTCACACATCAAGAATCTGGGCACCATCTGGAGCCTAGGCATGGTGGTGTTTGTGTTAAGTGGCGTGTTAGCGTTGCATGAGATACGAAGCTCATGGCGCATCAACTATATCGCCGGCGAGGTGCCCGTCGAGATGTTGGTCTACACTCAGACCAGCCCTGAGGCCGTACGCGTCGTCCGCGATTTAACCGAGGCTTCACTGCGGCGTCATGGCGACATGAGCATGCCAATCTGGCACGACAACGAGACTATCTGGGATTGGTATATGCGACGCTTCACTAATGGATTAGAGCAGCCACCTGGTGAACCAGCAATTCCAGATGATCGCATCATGGCGATTGTAGTACTCGATGAGAACTTGCGGTCGGTCGATGAGAGCACATTACCCGGGTTCTTGATTCAAAAGTATCCTTTGCGCTGGTGGTTCCCCGAGGAGCAAATGTATCGCTTGCCCGAGACCTGGACGACTGATATCGTCGGATTCGATTCACCGCTACTCATGCGTGTGCTCCGCACTCCATTTGACGAATCAACTGCTGTTGCAACATGGCGCTACTTGCTCCATCGTGACACGCAATACCCCCTTGGATCATCGGACTTTTATGTAGCCATTCGACCTGAAATTGCGCCGTTTATGACCCTCGGTCTCGGTGCGCGCTGATTATGGGAGCAAGTATGTCTGAGCATCCTTCATCATTCGAACGCAATGCAGACGAACAACAGTCTGCAGCACTTTCATCGTTCGATCGTGGCACCGAGGCTCTGGCGCCCGAACGAACGCCGCGCCTTGACCGAACCGTCGAGTTCCCACGGATTGGTTGGGAGCACGTCGCCTTTGCGGTGGTCGTGATTATTAGCGTCTTGGCGCATATTGCGCATCTCGGCACCATGGCCATGCACCACGATGAATCGATCCATGCCTGGTTGTCATGGCGTTACTTCACCGGTGACGGTTCATTTACGTGTGCCGGTGGACGCACTGCCCAAAGTTACTGTTACGACCCTGTCTATCACGGTCCATCGTTGTACGTGTTTACGTTGATCTCATACTTCTTATTTGGTGATGGCGAGTGGCAAGCACGCTTGCCCCAGGCTCTCGCCGGCATTGGTATGACCATCTCGATGTGGTGGTTACGCCCATACTTCGGCACCCGTGGCGCTATTTTGTTGGCGCTGGCTGTCACATTAGCGGCAAATTTGTTGTACTTCACTCGGTTTGCGCGGCACGACGGACTCATGGTCTTGTGGACGGTGTGGGGCGTGATAGGCTTTTTGCGCTATCTCGATAGTCGCGAACGCAAGTGGTTGTGGTTGATGGCAACCGGCATTGGTCTGGCCATTACCACCCACGAGCTCTACTACATTTTGGGCTTCCTGTTCTTCTGGTTTATTGCATTGCGTTGGGCGTTTGAGAATCTCCAGAAGCGCTTAGTGTATATCGTGCAGTTCGCCATGATAGCAGTGTCCGTGGTCATCGAGGCCTTGATTTTGACCGGTGCCTGGGAGGGCAATTTGACGCCATCCCTCAATGCTGGCGGTGTCGCAGTCGTCATGATGTTCATGGCGCTGATCAGCTTGATTTTGCTCCAATTATGGCCAGATGAGCCGGTTATCACGCCAATTGTGCAAGACTTCATCGGCGAGAAACGCAGTGACCTGTACGTCTCACTAGGGATTGTTACCGGCATCTTTATGGTGCTGTACGGCAACTTCTTCGTTGATCCAATGGGCATGATTGATGGACTCTACCAAGGTCTCTCCTACTGGCTTGGTTCACAACAAACGTTTGCCCGTGGTGACCAGCCATGGTACTACTATCTAATCACAATGGGGCTCCACGAGCCGCTTGCATTGTTTAGCAGTATTGCCATCATCATCGTCCTTGCCACCAAGGCAATTGCCAATTACCGGTTGAGCAAGAGCGGTGACGCGACTGAGCGCACTGTGGTCCCCATGCATGTCCTGTTCATGGCATACTGGTTCTTCGGCGCATTGGTCTTCTTCTCATGGGCGGGCGAGAAGATGCCGTGGTTGACATCGCATATCTCATTGCCGGCAACCATGCTGATGATTTGGGGCGTCGTGACGATTGCGCGCGCAATCACTGCACCAATCACCCAACAGACAATGTTGATCCCTGGCGCAACGGCGTTAGGAATTATGTCAATCGCAGTGGCTGGCGTCCAGTTGAGTGGCTATGACACGATTCAAGGAGTGTTCCCCTTAGTTGCAGCCGTTGGCTTCTTGTATGCGGTCTACTATCTCAGTACCAAAATTGGCCACATCGACACCTTACGATTGTCGTTGTTGACTGTTGTCGTGCTTATGGGCGCATACAGCGTGCGTGCGAGCTGGTTGGCCAACTTCGATGCACCCGATAACGCTCGCGATCCAATAGTCTATACACAGACATCACCGGATGTGCCACGCATTGCCCGCGATGTACAAGAGTTGGCAATCAACCAAACCCGCAACAACCGTGGTGGCTCTGATATCACCGGTGGGCATTCGATGCCAATTATTATGGATGTCGGCGGCCCCGATGGCGAGGGTAGTCTGGCATGGCCGTTCCAATGGTACTTCCGCCATATGCAACGGATTGAGAACCGCGATAATACCTTTTTCGAAAACGCCACTCCTGAGTCGTTCTTGGTCAACGATAACAACGGTGAGCAAGTATATGCACCGGTGGTAATGGCCTACGGCAATCATATCAACGAGAATGCACGTTCATCGCTCGAGGCGAACTACGTCAAGTTATATGACGGCTATCTCAATTGGTGGTTCCCCGAAGGGGACAAATGTAACCCGACTGGTAGCGGCTACAAGCGCTTCTACTACAGTAGCTTAAGCGAGCGCAAAGCGCTCATCGACTGTCCAAGCTTGGATGCCACCCAGTTGCCATCGCTCTTGGCTCCAGTCACTTGGCCACTCGACACCAGCCACTGGTCACAGACCTGGCGCTACCTGATGTACCGCGAACTCCCCGATTCCTTATCGGTTGGTGGTCGTGAATTGCAGGTATGGGTACGCCGCGACTTGGCAGGCGGTGGCACTACCGGCGAGACAACCGCAGCCGTGCCAAATTACAAAATCGTCGCCGATCGCGCAATTTCGTTCGATGATGGTAGCGCTCCACGTGGTATCGCCATTGGCCGCGACGGTGCGATTGTTGTCAGCGATCCCAATGCGCACAATATCCGTTTGCTCAATCCGGATGGCAGTCTCAAACGCTTAATCGGCACACGTGGCAATGGTGATAATCAGTTCAATGAGCCACGCGGTGTGGCTATCGGACCTGACGGTGAGATTTATGTGGCGGATACCTGGAATGCGCGCATCGTCAAGCTCAGCCCTGAGGGTGAGTGGATCAAGAGCTGGGGCACTGGCACACAGGACTTCGGCGAAGGACGGATGGCGAGTGTGACCGATGGCACCTTGGCCGGCAATCTGGCCGTGCAGATGGGCTTCTTTGGTCCGCGTGGTGTCGCAGTCAGCAGTGACGGCTTCGTGTATATCGCTGACACGGGCAACAAACGCATCGTCGTGACCGACACCGATGGCAAATACATTACACAGTGGGGTGAGTTTGGCAGTCAGCCTGGGCAGTTCAATGAGCCGATTGGTGTGGCAGTAGACGTTGATGGCACGGTCATCGTTGGTGACACATGGAACGGACGCATTCAAGTGTTTGCCAACGCAGGCGCTAACGATGGATCCGTCAACCCAGTGCCAATCCAGACCATTCGCGTGCGCGGCTGGCAAGCCCAGACCTACGACGACCCGTATGTGGCCATCTCGAACGGCCGTATCGTCGCCTCAATCCCGACCCGCAACTCGGCCAATCTGAGTGGCCTCGATGGCCTCGAGGTATTGCGCTGGGGTGGTCTCGGCAGCGACAATGCATCGTTCGATAACCCGAGTGGCGTGGCTTTCGACAGCGAGGGTCGGGTCTACATCGTGGACCGTGGTAACGTGCGCGTGCTCGGGTTTACGCTGCCGTAGGCATACTCCTTCCCCTTGATACACGCACCGCCGTCTCGTAATGAGACGGCGGTGCTATTTCACATCCCAACCAACATCTGTCGCATACTCTCACAAATCTCGCCACGCTGCTCAGGCGTCAGTTGCTCAAAACGTAGCTGCTCCAAATAATCGTACACATCCTCGAGCAACCGCCGCTCTTGATAGAACCGAATCAGATACGGATCAGGTGCCACACCTGGACGCACCTGCTGATACGTCGCTAGAATATCCGGCCAGGCCTCATCATCCACCCAAAACATGAAGTCGTGCTCGGCTGGCGCCAGTTTGAGCCCCTCAAAATCGAGCAGATACGTCTGGTCGCCATTGACAATTACGTTGTAGCCATGAATGTCCGTGTGGCACAACACCAGCTCGGGCGGCTGACGCCGCAGATGATAGCCGGCCTGCACAAAGCGCACCAACATGGCTTGGAGCGTCTGTCGATGCGGCGAAAGCACAGCCTGCACATCGACGTCGAACAGATCCCACTCGCCCTCGAGCATCTGCGCAAGTGGCCGCACCCACGGCGCCCCAAAATCTTCAACTATGGCCTGCACCTGAGCAGGCATCTGCACCGTCAATCCATGCATCAGCGCTACCGTTGTGACCAGATGCGTGCGTTGCGCCGGCGTCAATGGCTGCTCACGGGGCGTGCGCCCGACGATATAATCAAACATCACCGCCACATAACGCCCGCCGTCATCTACCATGTACTGCACATCAAGCGTCTGGTAGGGTGCAGTAATCCGGCCAGCTATTACCGAATGCTGTTGCATCCAATGCGTCGCTGACAAATAAAAGTCGGCATCGGCGAGCACGCGCTGCGTAATCGCCCGCTGGCGGTCATAGCACTTGAGCCAACCGATATGCGTAGCCGTCTCCACCAAAAAGACCTCGGCCACATAACCACCAACTTGTGGCGTGATACGCAGGGTCTCACCCCAGCCATAGCGTGGTGCGATGGTCCGTATAAATTCATCACGCTCGTGATTCATCAGTCCCGCCGCATCTGTATCACGCGTGGGGCAAACCCAACTGACTGCCAAAAAGCAACAGCCGGGCTGTTCCACACAAACGACTCAACCTCGAGTGGCAGATGCGCCAGCTCGTCACACAACGCAACAAACGCTGCCCGCCCGTACCCACGACGTCGATGTTGAGCCGCAACGTACATTTGACGCAAGTATACTGGACGTCGCCCCATATCAACCAAGATGTATCCAACCACCCACTGCGTTGGCAGTATCATCCAGGCGACGTCGTCGCGAGGAATCCCGTCATGCGCTCAGCGAGCTGATCGACCGTCATCGGGTTATCCGAGCCCTCATCGCGAATCAACTGCCAATTCATCTGGGCCAGCTGTGGCACATCCTCGTGTGTTGCGCGGCGGAGCATCAGCGCACCTCTTCACAATCATCTCGATCGATATGCTCATTGTAGCATCGGCGGTGATGATTGCCTGTGTGGTTAGGTGTGGCATGCGTCCGTTTCATTTTTTGCGCAAAAAAGAAAAACCTGCTGGCACACATACGCACATACCGCACGCACATATGACCAGCAGGCCATAACACAGATTATTTGCGGAGCACGGTGACGCTCTCGACATGAGCAGTTTGGGGGAAGCAATCGATACACGTGACTGACTCAATCCGGTACCCGTGCTCAACCAACTGCGCCACATCGCGGGCAAGCGTGCCCGGATGACACGAGACGTAGACAATCGTCATCGGGGCGAACCGCACCAACTCGCCAATCACGGCCGGGTGCACGCCACGCCGCGGCGGATCAAGGACGACCGCATCAGCGTCACCAATATTGCGCAAGGCCTTCTCAACCGGCGCCGTACGCCAATCGATGTTGCCGATGTCGTTTTGCCAGGCGTTCTGTTGGCCAGCCTCAACCGACGGCGCATACTCCTCGATGGCCGTGACATGATTGGCGATTTGGGCAACCGGCAGGGTAAACGTGCCAGCCCCACAATAGGCATCAATCACGTGGGCACTACTCACATCGCCCAGACCGTCCATCACGGCATCGCACAAGGCACGCGCAGCACCGAGCGACACCTGGAAGAATGTCGTCGCACTCAGATCGAGTGCCACACCATAATGCAACTCACGCACCGTTGCCTCACCCTCAACCACGCCATACGGCATTAGGACGCCGACAATTTGGGGCATACGGGCGACCCAAGCCTCGCGAACTGTAATCGCCAAGCGGTTCGGCAAATCCTTGATGGCTGCCACCACTTGGCCACTCGTCTCGCTGACGCGCACCGACACGCTCCACGCCGTCCGTGGCTCGGGGGTGTGGGTTGTCAACACCTGACGCAACGCAGTCACTGCCTGTTGCAGGGTAGGATGGAGTAACGGGTCGTCAGCCACCTCAATCACATGGGCACTGCCCTCGGCGCGATAGCCGAGATACTGACCGTACCCGTGCAGCCGCGCACTATTACGGTAATGCCACGAGGCCGAACCGACGGCGGTCTTGATGGTTGGGACGCTGATCAACTTGCCGAGGTGTGTCAGTTGCTCAAACAAAATCTGACGCTTAAACTCAAGTTGCGCCACTGGATCAATGTGTTGCCACTCCATATGAGGGGCGCCCGGCGTACGTGGGGCAACCCGCAACGGCGAGGGCTGGATGACCTCGGTCACCGACGCTTTGAGGAAGTTCTTCTGTACATCAGTAATCATCACCTTTACCTGTTCGTCAGGCAATGCCCCACTGACAAAACAAGCGACACCATCAAGCCGGGCTACAGCGTCGCCGCCTTGGGCCATGGCATGTGGTGTCAAGATATGTACATCACCACGATTATGAATCATCTATACTCCTACAATCTTTGTTGTCATCATCGTAACAATTGATTGTAACAGGTTCACTCGCACATCGCATGATGCGCTAATCATAGAAGACCGTCAGGTCTTCGTTTTTGCCAATCATGACCAACTCACTCTGTGCCTCAATCGCTGTCTCCGCCGGTGGCGAGATAAGAATCTTCTGTGCAGTCTTTATGGCAATCAGCGAGACGCGATAATTCTTGCGCAGATCGATTTGATCGAGTGTTTTGCCCACAAAATGACGAGGTGCTTGGATCTCAACAATGTTGTATTCGTCTGATAACTCGATGTAGTCGATCACGCGATCACCACTCAAGCTGTGAGCGGCACGGACGCCCATGTCGTGTTCGGGGAAGATGACTTGTGACACGCCGAGTCGTTGCAACACGCGCCCGTGGCGATGACTGACCGCCTTGGCCATGACACGTTTGACACCCAACTCTTGGAGTGTCTGTACGACCATGATATTTGATTCGATATCACCAATTGCCACCACCACCGCATCGTACTCTTTGATGCCGAGCGCGAGTAACGTCTCCTCGTCGGTATTACTCACGGTGACACATTGATTTAACAGGCGGGCGAGCATCTGCACGCGCTGTTCGTTGATATCGATACCGAGCACATAATGCCCTTGTTGCACCAACGTCTCGGCCACGCTTGTGCCAAATAAGCCCAATCCAATGACTGCAATATGCTTCATTTCATCCTCGTTCTAACCGATCAAGACGCTCTCTTCAGGGTAGCGATAGAGTGGTTCTTTGCTTTGCAACATTAACGCCACGAATAATGTCAGTGGCCCAACGCGTCCCATATACATGGTCGCAATAATCATCAATTTGCCGAGATCAGTAAGCTCGGGCGTCAAGCCGAGTGTCAATCCGACGGTAGCAAATGCTGATACAACCTCAAATACCACCCACAGGAAAGGAGCCGACTCGGTGGCACTCAACATGAGCGTCACCACCATAATCCACGAAATCGACACAAAAATCACTGCAAATGATTTGAGGAGGAGGGGTGCAGTGACCGTGCGATGCCACAGATGAACCTCACTCCGCCCGCGCAACACGTTGTACACCGTCAAGATGGCCATGGCAAATGTGGTGGTCTTGATGCCACCACCAGTTGAGCCCGGCGAGGCACCGATAAACATCAACACCATCATCAATACCAGCGTGGCCGTGGTCAACGAGGTCAACGGCACACTAAAAAACCCAGCTGTGCGCGCCGTCGCACTTTGAAACACACTATTCAAGATGGTTTCGCCGAGTGAAAACTCCGCAAATGCCGGTTGATTTAGCTCAAAAAGATACACCAACACACTCCCAACGATCAACAGCGCCGTCGTTGTGATGACGACGAGTTTGGTGTGGAGCGACCATACGTGCACACGCCAGCCATGACTCAGGGCATTCGTCCAGACTAACAATCCCATACCACCAATGGTGAGCAACGCCATCACACACATCATCACCACCGGGTTGGTGTTATAGCCTATTAAACTGGTGGTAAACAAATCAAAACCGGCATTATTAAAGGCCGAGACCGCATGAAAGAGTCCATTAAAGAGCGCATCACCGAGTGACATCGTCTGCCAAAACGACCACGCCAAAATCAATGCACCAACCAGCTCAATACTGATTGTCAACACCACAATCAAGCGCACTACCCGCACGATGCCTTGTAGTGACAGCTGATTGAGCGATTCTTTCAAAATCAGGCGATCATTGATGGTGATACGTTTCCCAAGCAGGACCGCAATCATGGCCGCCAACGACATAAACCCGAGGCCACCGATTTGTACCAACATCATAATCACAAGTTGCCCAAATCGTGTCAACACTGTCCCCGTGTCTACCACCACCAACCCGGTCACACACACCGCTGAAGTCGCCATGAACAGCGCATCAATCCATGACAATCCACGTTGATCGACCGTAGCCATCGGCAGCATCAACACCATCGCACCCACCACAATCACACCCAAAGCGCCCAACACTAGCACTTGGGTGGGATGCAATGACCATTTCGATTGTGCCATCCGACGATTCATCACGACCTCAACTCAACGAACACGACGCCACACAATAAACGCAAGCACCATCGTCTCACAATAACAGGTCACCATGTGGGCGATCGGCACCGCCACCAGCCCCCAGCCGCTGCCGAACCAACGCAACAACGCCCATTTTGAACTTAGTTGCACAATATTCGTCAAAAGCGGCGTATGCGTGTTCTGCATGGCATTGAGCATGCGTGACAACAGCTCGGTCATGATATACGCCGGCAGCCCCACAATATACCACTGCAACACGGCAAATGTCCGATCGCCGGCCGCTGCATCAAACGCACCGCGCTCGAGCACCAGCGTAATCCCCCAGCGCCCAATCAGCCACATGGCGATTACCACGGGAATAGCCAACGCAACAGCCGTAGCTAGCGTCCGTACAAACAATCGACGCGCAGCGTTGATATCTTGTTGCGCAATTGCCTGTGCCAAATGTGGGAACACCGCTTGGCCAATCGCCGATCCAATCAGTCGAGCCGGCATGTCGGCCAGCAACCAACCACTATAAATGGCCGCCACCGTGGTCACACCTACCTGTGCCGCAAACGAGGTGTCGACGATGCTCCCCGCATAATTAACCGTCACCGACAACGCCGTCGGCAACGCCAACCACAGCACCCGCCGCAGTTGCGGCAAATGCGGTTGCCAATCCCAGGCGATGCGCCAATCGAGTCCACGCACACCAATCCAGACAAACACCAGCTTGGCGATCGCCGCCAAAACTAGTCCTAATGCCGGCCCATATATTCCCACCTCGGGCCAGCGTTGTGCCACCCAGATGCCTGCAATAATCGTGGGATTGTGCATCACATAGGCGATTGCAATCAAACTAAAGCGTTTGTGGGCCGTCAAGGCCGAGCTCAACACGCTGACGACTGCCAACAGCAACGGTTGCACAAATAACAGACGACTGACATTGATTGTCAGCCGTTGTGTCTCGGCATCAATCCCGGGCAGCAAAATCGTCACCACAAACCATTCAGTCATGACGATGCCAATGAGTGACAACACTGCCACCGCCACGCCAACAATCGTGAGTACCACATTCATCAACTGTTGTTGTGCTGTCGGCTCACGCTCAGCCAACAACAGGGGTACCAATGCCGCCGTAAACGCCCCACCCGCCACAAACGTGATAAAGGTCTCGGGCAGTCGTGCAGCAGCATAATACGCCGCCGCCTCGGCACCATCGCCGAACGTCGCCCCCAACATGGTTTGGCGCACAATCCCCAAGATTGCCGAGCATGCAAATGCGACGGCCATCACGACCGCCGCATCGGCTACGCCATATTGACGCATCACCCACGCATTGCGCATCAGCAACTATCCACGAATAATCGCCAACACCTCGTCACGACGCGCAGCCATCGTGGCTGCATCCATGGCCTCGAGGTTGAGGCGAATCAGCGGCTCGGTGTTCGAGGTGCGCACATTGAAGTGCCAATCGTTGTAGATGACTGAGAGGCCGTCGCGCGTCTCAATCTTGGCGTCACCAAAACGCGCCTTGAGGGCATCAAGCACCTTGGCTGAGTCGGCCACGCGCGAGTTGATCTCGCCCGAGATAAAATACTTGGCCTCGATGGGGGCCAACAAGGCCGACAGCGTGGTCTGTTCACGGGCCAACATTTCGACGGTCAACAGCGACGGCAACAAGCCTGAATCCGCAAAGAAGAAGTCTTTGAAGTAGTAGTGTCCCGTCACCTCGCCACCAAACAAGGCACCCTCATCGGCCATCCGCCGCTTGATGAACGCATGTCCCACACGCTCCTCGAGCGCCGTACCACCGGCTGCAGCAACCAACTGTGGCACTGCCCACGAGGCGCGCACGTCATACACAATCTTGGCGTTGGGTGTGCGCTTAAGTAAATAGCGCGCCATGATGGCAGTAAAGAAATCACCAGCCACAAAACGACCCTTGTCATCGATGGCGAAGAAGCGGTCACCGTCGCCATCGAAGGCAAACCCGGCCGCCGCCTTCTCGCTGACCACACGCTGCTCGAGCTCAGCCCGATTCTCGGGTTGCAGCGGGTCAAGTCCGTGGTTGGGCAACGAGCCATCTGGGTTGAGGTAGAGCCCAATAAAGTTGACTGGGAGCTTCTTATACACGCGTTCCAAAATCGGCCCCACCGTGCCGTTGCCGGTATCGGCCACCACCGTCATCGGACCGGCAGCCGCAATCACATCCAGATCAATCAAGCCGAGCATGTGCTCGATGAACTGCTCCGACAAATCGATGCTCCGGCGTGAGCCTTTGCGGCTGGGCGTGGCGTAGGCGTCGTTCTGTACGATGGTGCGCAAATCGCTGATACCCTCGCTACCACTGAGTAGATACGGCATTTTGCGCACCATCTTGAAGCCGTTGTATTCCTTGGGATTGTGCGAGGCCGTCACCATCATACCCGGCAAACCGAGCTGGGCACAGGCAAAATAAAACTGGTCAGTGCTGACAAGGCCAATCTCAATAATATCAGCGCCTTGATCCATCAAGCCACGCGTGACCGCATCGAAGATGCTCGGGCCAGAGAGTCGCATGTCGTGTCCGACAATCACTTGGGTGGCATTGAGATAGGTGGCAAAGGCGCGGCCAATGGCATAAGCGCCGTCTTCGTTGAGTTCGGTGGGATAAATACCGCGGATATCATAGGCTTTGAAGATGCCAGGGTTGATTTGCATAGATGTCCCTTTCAAAACAGCATCGCATATAGCACATTATACCGCCAACAGGGGTGATTTGACAGTCTATGCCAAAACCGCTATCATTCCCACATCGTTACACGAAGGTACTTACAGCACATGCAAGTGTTCATCAATAAGCAAGTTAAGCGCGCAAAGAAGCCGGACCACAGGTCTGGTTGAGCTTGCTTGTCGTCAGGTAGACCAAGCCCGCTTCACCAGACAGGTGAAGCGGGCTTTCTGTATAGTTGCAAGGATGAAGGTATGGAAGCGTTGTGGCGTGGAATTGGCATGGGATTCATGATTGCCGTACCAGTCGGCCCAATTGGCCTACTGTGTATTCGGCGCACCTTGGCGCACGGCTGGCGTGCCGGCTTTGCCTCAGGATTAGGGGCTGCCACGGCCGACACGTTGTACGGCTTTTTGGCCGCCGCTGGATTAACCTTTTTGACAACGCTCCAACGTCCTGCCGCCATGCTTGGCGGCTTTTTGTTGCTCTATATGGCCTGGCAAACAGCTACCAGCATCCCCACCCACCAAGCCACTGTACGCCACAGCAACATGTACCTCTCGACGCTGGCACTGACGATTACCAATCCAATGACAATTATCGTCTTCCTCGGCATGTTCGCTGGATTGAGTGGTGTCAATACGCTGGACACCACATCAGCCATCCTGCTTGTCCTCGGCGTCGGGCTCGGCTCAACCATCTGGTGGTTGATGCTGTCTCACATCACAGCGCGCTTGGGGCGCGATATCAGTCCCAACGGCATGCGCTGGATAAATCGCATCTCGGGTATTCTCATCGGCGCATTCGGCGTCGCAGCAATATGGAGTGCAATTGTATGAGCAAACAGACTCGTCAGCATCACGTCGAGACCCAGGCAGTGCACATGGGCAATCAGGTCGATCCAGCCACTGGCGCTGTGGTTCCACCGATTGTGCTTTCGACAACATTTGAGCGCCAAGGCGACGGCACATTCCCGCATGGCTACATCTACACCCGTAGCCAGAACCCAAATCGCCAGGCGCTCGAGGAGTCATTGGCGGCGCTTGAAAACGGTGCGCGCGCCATGGCGTTCGGATCCGGCCAAGCGGCCACCAATGCCGTCTTTCAATCGCTCAAAGCCGGCGATCACGTGATTGTGCCCAACGAGGCCTACTTCGGCACTCCCAAGCTGATGCGCGAGGTCTACAGCCACCTCGGTATCAATGCGAGTTATGTCGATATGACCAACCTCGCAGCCGTGCAGGCGGCGGTCACATCCAACACCAAAATAATCTGGATTGAGACGCCTTCGAACCCACTGCTCTCGATTACCGATATCGCCGCCGTCAGCGAGATTGCCCACCGTGCAGGCGCCCTGGCCGTAATTGACAACACCTGGGCCTCGCCGTTGATGCAGCAACCACTTACCCTCGGCGCTGACATCGTCATGCACGCCACCACCAAGTACATCAGTGGCCACACCGATGCCCTCGGTGGTGCCTTGATTTTTGCGCGGGACGACGAATTCACTGCTCGCGTCAACATGGTACAGACGCTCGGCGGCGCCGTACCATCTCCATTTGATTGCTGGCTGATTATGCGCGGCATTCGTACCTTGCCGTTACGTGTGCGTCAGCAGACGAGTAATGCCCAGCGCGTCGCGGAGTTTTTGGCGGACCACCCCGCGGTCGAGACGGTCTTCTACCCGGGTCTCGCTAGTCATCCAGGGCATGCATTGGCAGCCCAGCAGATGCGTGGCGGTTTTGGTGGCATGTTGTCGTTCAATGTGCATGGCGGCGCCGACGAGGCGATGAAGGTGGCCGCCAATCTGCAACTCTTCACGCGGGCCACCAGTTTGGGCGGCATCGAGAGTTTGATCGAGCACCGAGCCTCAATTGAGGGACCAACCAGCACGACGCCACAAAACTTGTTGCGCGTCTCGATTGGCATCGAGCACGTCGACGACCTGATTAATGATCTCCGTCACGGCTTGAGCGCCATTCAGTAGGGTTCGTGCGCACACAGTGCGCTTACCAGATAGATGCAAGAAAGGATGATTGTCATGGCAAATGTTGCAGTATGCCCAGAGTGCGAGGCCGAGATTCAGTTCAAGGCAGGGACGGTTGAAGGCGAGATTGTGGTATGCCCCGATTGCGCCGCCGAGCTCGAGGTGACGTCGGTCAATCCGCCCGCAGTCGAGTTGGCTCCCGAGGTAGGCGAGGACTGGGGCGAGTAATTATCCGTCTATAGGAGGATGCTTTTTATGCGCATCGGAGTACTTTGTTCACGCATTCGTGTCGAAGAAAAGTTGATTTTTGCTGAGTTGGAGGCCCGCGGCATCGAGTATGTGCGTCTCAACGACGACGAGTTAATCTTCGACCTCAATGCCGGCCATTACCCCTACGATGTGGTTTTGGAGCGCTCAATCCATCACTCACGCGCACTGTATGCGTTACACGCCCTCAACGATGCGGGCATCCCCACGGTCAACACTGCCCATGTCGCCCGCATTTGTGGCGACAAGTTCCTCACCACCCAAGCACTCATTCAGCACAAGGTACCAACCCCGCGCACGCGCATGGCATTCACCCCTGAAGCCGCCATCGAGGCGATTGAGGCGCTCGGCTACCCGGTCGTGCTCAAACCGGCCATCGGTTCATGGGGGCGCCTGATCGCCAAAGTCAACGACCGCGAGGCGGCCGAGGCCATCCTCGAGCACAAAGAGATTTTGGGCTCGTACCATCACTCTATCTTCTACATCCAAGAGTACGTCAAAAAGCCCAACATGCGCGATATTCGAGCGTTTGTCATCGGCGATGAGTGCATCGGTGCCATTTACCGCACCAGCCCGCACTGGATTACCAACACGGCGCGCGGCGGTCAAGCCAGCGTCTGCCCTATCACGCCTGAGTTAGCCGAGATTTGCATCAATGCAGCCCATGCCGTTGGTGGTGGCGTGGTCGCCATCGACCTACTCGAGGATGGCGACGGTCAGTTGTTGGTCAACGAGGTCAACTACACCATGGAGTTCCGCAACAGCATCACGCCCACCGGCGTGAATATCCCCGGCCGCATCGTCGATTACACCATCGAGGTCGCTCAGGGCAAACGGAGCGGTCTATGACGCACGAACGACCGTGGCGCGTGCTCGGGCGACGCACCATCCACCAAAGTGGCTGGGTCAGTCTGCACCAAGACGACGTCCAACTCCCTGATGGCAGCATCATCGAGGGTCACCATGTGGTCGACTACCCCCGCCCGGCGGTGGGGGTCGTGCCAATCCGCGCCGATGGGGCCATCCTGCTGGTCGAGCATTACCGCTTCATCGTTGATCGCACTCACTGGGAGATTCCCGCTGGGCGCGTCGACGAGGGCGAGGACCATGCCACCGCTGCCACTCGTGAACTCTACGAAGAAAGCGGCGCCGTGGCCGACAGTTACACCTATCTCGGCTGCTACCACCCCGCCAACGGCAGTAGCAACCAGACGTTCTATGTGCATATGGCACACGGCGTCCGTCAAATCGCCGCAATCAGCGACACCAACGAAATTATGTCGGCGCGCTGGTTCACACAGACCGAGATCTGGCAAATGCTCGCCGACAACGAGATCCGCGATGGGTTGACGTTGACATCACTCTTGTGGGCTGATGCACACACCCGCGCCCTGTTGCCACCACGGAGGAACCCAGCATGATGCGTGTCTCAATTGTCGGTGCCAGTGGCTATGTAGGCGGTGAGCTTTTGCGCCTGCTGTTGCGCCACCCACACGTCACCATCCACCAAGTTACATCCGAGCGCCTCGCCGGCAAACCAGTGACCACCTCGCACCCACACCTGCGCGGGGTCACCGATTTGACCTACACCAGCCAAAGTCAACTCGAGGCCTGTGACCTGCTGATCTTGGCGTTGCCTCACGGCTCTGCCGCCAAAAAGATCGACCACTACGCCACTCTGGCACCGCGCATCATCGACTGCTCGGCCGACTTCCGGTTGCGCAATCCGGCCGATTACGACCGTTGGTATGACGAGTCACATCCGAATCCGGTCTGGCTCGAGCGCTTTGTGTATGGCCTGCCCGAACTCAACCGCGAGGCCATCAGTCAGGCCAACTACGTCAGCGGCGTCGGCTGTAACGCTACCGCCACCAATTTGGCCTTGTTGCCGCTCGTCAAGGCTGGTTTGCTCAGCCCGAATGATGTCGTCATCAGCGAGGTCAAAGTCGGTTCTTCTGAGGGCGGCGCCCAAGGTAACGATGGCTCGCACCACCCCGAACGTAGCGGCGTGGTGCGCTCATTTGCCCCGACCGGCCATCGACACACCGCCGAGGTGATTCAGGCGACTGGGTTGATGAACGTGCACCTGAGCATTACCAGCGTTGAGTTGGTGCGCGGCGCCGTAGCCACCGTACATTGTTTGCCCAGTCAGCCTGTCGACGAAAAAGCCTTGTGGCGCGCCTATCGCGCCTGCTACCGCGGCGAGCCGTTTGTGCGGATTGTGCGCGAACGCAGTGGATTCCACCGCTTGCCTGAGCCCAAACTGCTGAGCGGGACCAATCTCGCCGACGTCGGTTTTGATCTTGATGAGCAAACAGGACGCATCGTCAGCATCTGTGCCATCGATAATTTGATGAAAGGGGCCGCCGGCACTGCCGTGCAATGCCTCAACTTGATGTGTGGCTACGCCGAAACCACCGCACTCGACATGATTGGACTCCACCCGGTATAAGTACCATCGCGCATTTGCTGTGAAGGGATTGTATGAAGTCGACCACTTGGGCCATCGCCGGCATGATTCTGGCCTGTATTCTGTGGGGGAGCTCACACGCTATCGCCAAAGCCGCCCTCGACACGGTACCACCGTTTTTGTTGGGCGCATTGCGCATCAGCATCACCATCCCTGTCTTGAGTCTGATCTTTGTGTTGACCAAACGCCAACCCGTCGCCCAGCCCGATCGTTGGCCTATGGCTCGGCTGAGCATGATTGGCGTCGTGGCCAGTTTTGTCTTCGGCTATAGCGGCATCAACTTGACGTTGTCATCAGATGCATCGTTGTTGATAATCGGCGAGGTCATCTTCACGGCAATCCTGGCTTACTTCTTGCTCCATGAGCGCATCGAACGCAACCGCTTGATCGGTATCATCGTCGGGGCGGTTGGCGCCATCATTTTGATTGGTGGCACTGCCGGCGCCAACACCGAGGCAGCCCCCAATCGACTGCTGGGCAACTTGCTCTTTTTGGCCTGTCTGGCGTGTGAGTCGTACTACACCGTGCGTGGCGGCGTGTTCCTTAAGCGCAACGATTCAATCAGCATGATGCTGATCGTCAACGGCGCCAGCATGGTCGTCTGGGTGCCCATCATCATCTGGTACGTGGTCAGCGGTCAATTCCCGGTCTTCGACAATGCCACACTGCTCAGTACGCTCTATCTTGCACTGGTGCCATCAGTACTCTGCTACTTTTTGTGGTTCAATGCCGTACAACACGTCGGCGCCACCGTCGCCGCAGTGGCTCTGCTCTTTCAGCCGGTGGTTGGCGCACTCCTCGGCATTACGCTCCTCGGCGATCCGGTCACCATACCGTTTATCGTCGGTGGTGTCCTGATTATTGCGGCGTTGGTGATTACAAGTTTGCCGCAAAAACGGGCCGTTGCAGCCGTTGTGCCGGAGGTATAGGTGATGAGTCGACCGATTGCACTCCTCCTACTGGCCATCGCAAACATCATTTGGGGCTCATCGCATGCTGTTGGCAAGGTAGCCACCGAGTCGTTTGACCCATTGCTGCTCGCCGGCTTACGGGTAGTCGTTGCCACCGTGGTCTTTTGGGGCTTGCGCATCGGCGGATTCGCCCCGAGCGAGCAAATGCCCACCATGCAACGATTCAAGCTGGCCGCCCTCGGATTAATCGCCGTGGGCGCCGCCCAGATGTTCGACTTCAGCGGGTTGGCGCTGACCACTGCCACCGATTCATCGTTGATGGTTATCGGCGAGGTCATCTTCACCGCAGTCCTTGCCGTGCTCATCGCCAAGGAGCACCTCGGTTGGCAACGCAGTATCGGGTTGGCTATTGGCATTGTCGGCGTCGTCATTTTGACGCTTGGTGGCGCGCCAAACAGCGAATATGCACCCAATCGCGCGCTCGGCAACACGCTGGTGCTCGCGGCGTTGTTCTGCGAATCGCTGTTCACCGTCGTCGGCGCAAGCCTAGCCCAACGCTACCACCCGATGACCGTCATGCGCTGGACATACACGGGC
>JBKCLM010000088.1:0-3654 GCA_046300655.1 Chloroflexota bacterium
CCAAACCGCATGCGTGGCTTTGTGGTGATTGACGAGGCCTTGCTTGATGATGACGATGTCATGCAGGAGTGGCTCGATCAGGCGCGGGCATTTGTAGATACGTTGTAGGGGCGTCCGAGTAGGGCGCCCGTTGTTGAAACCCCAGAAGGAGACTGCACGCCGGGAGCACTGATACATCCGTCAGATTTATTGGCCGGCATGCAGTGACGCAAGAGCGGGGACATTGCTGGCTGCGCACATGACTCATCTCCACGATCCCCGTCATTGCATGCTGGCAGAAGTGCGTGGGTATTTGTTGGCGCTTCCCCAGCGTGCAATCTACTCTATGGTATCGGGTAGCGTGTGATACGTGAGAGGGAAAGCTCAGCGGCCCTGCGCCTCCGTGCGGTATTTGGTGGAGAGACAGGCTCTTCTTTAGTACACGCCGAGACGCCGAGCCGCGGAGGTGCAGCGGTGGTCATGGTAGTGGCGTCGCTTGCGGCGCCCACAACATATCCATGTCGCGCGCTGTATGTATGGTATGGGCGTCCGACAGGGCGCCCTGTAAGGAGAACAGGGCATCATGGGTCGAGATGAGCAAGCTCCGGTCATCACAGGGATAGGTGCCTGTGGGAACGGAGGTAAACGGCACCAGAATGATTTGACCCATATAAAATTCCATAGTGCCTCATTTATGACCGTGATGGGTAAATTCCATTGATACAGATGATGTACTGCATGTTAGCGGGTGCCGTCATATTCGGGAGTGCAAATGTTGTTACGCCATTCCCCCCATGAGTGATGCCGAGCAAACTAAACAGTGCTTGATGCGATTGTATTTGCAGGGTTTGGCCATTACACAGCAAAAACTCAGGTGGGACAAAATCGAACGCCACCAAAATGATTTCACCGAGATGAAACATATGCTACTCCCATACAGTGCGGTAGATAGAGTTACATGAAATGTTGTAAATATTTACAAAAACAGTCCGTCAATTGTGAAATTCATCAATAGTTCTGCTGTGCCATTGTTTGGTATAAAGCCATAGCATCCAACGCTTTAATCACGCGTAGGGATCGCGTCAGTGCACAGGGGAATCAATTGAAGAGGTGGATTATCTGAACGTTGGTATGGGGATGCAGATATACCTTGCGCGCGAGCGGTGATTCGGGGTATGCATCACCGCATTTGACATGATATGATGACATTACTACGATGTGTAAAAAATATCTTGATTTGTTGCATAAGAAAGGAAATCCGCATGTCAGACAATCATTTGCATAATTATGAAATCGCCATGGCCGTGATTGGGTTGGGGCAGCGCGGGGGTATGCTGGTCGGCCAACTTGCTGAATCAGGCATCCCCGAGGTGAAGTATTTGGTTGTTCAGGCTGACATGCAGGCACATCCGCATATCGTCGTCGTGCATCCACACGATGCAACATCAGAGGGTGTTCGTCATTTTGTGTTCGGCACCAACGTCGTGATGCTAGTGGCTGATGTGCGCGATGAAGCGCACGGTCGCATGGTGTCGACCATCGCACAGGGAGCGCGTGCCAATGGGGCATTGGTGATCCTCATAGAGCCGACCGTGCCCGATGCACTCGGGGTGCAGTGCCGAGCGGCTGTTGACGTGTACCTGACGTTGTCATCGGCCGGTGATCAGGTCCACGTCGTACGCGACCTCCTACAAAGCATGATGGCCATGGCCAGCGACGGGCTTGTCATGATTGTATTCGATGACATCCACGAGATGCTCAAGAACGCCGGTGAGTTGTTTGTGCTGATGCACGTGGGGAGTGGTGTGCATCGTGTACGCCACATGGCCGAGACCATCACGCAATGGGCAGTGCGTGAGCCCCGACTTCGGCAGGCAACGCGGGTGATTATGCGTGTGGTCGGCAATGACGATCTGACAATTCGTGATGTATCTGACGTGGCCAGTGCGGTCGAAGCAATGGTGCATCCACAGGCCTCGATGTTGTGGTCGATGGATATTACTCCTGAGATGCCGTTTGGCCAGATGCGTGTGACGGCGTTGATTACAAAATGTGAGGTATAATAACATTATTACGAAAAATTACATGGTAAAGAGATGGACGCATGTACGGCATTTTGCAGTTAATGAAAAAATATTGGTGGGTAATTCTATTGCTCATTGGTTTACGCGTTATTGGCCAGAGTTTTTTTCAATTTGCCAATGAGCGAATGACAGATGCTGCAGTATCAGATCGTACCACCATTGGTGCTGTGATTGTAGTGACGTCAACCTCAGTTGATCAACGTACCGCTCCTGTGTCACCAACGCTAGCCGAAATCCCTGCAACGCCTGTTGAACAGCAGGTCGTGATGCCGAGTGCGACGCCTATGGCGACCGCGTCACCCGTTGTGCCGGTCGCGGTGCGTGTTGATACACCATTGGTTGTCATCAATGATGCGGTGGAGGCCTGGCAACCACGACGGTATATTGCTGGGATGCAAATTGCCAGCGCTACAGCGTTTCAAGAGGCATTACTTGATGCAGTTCGTCAACGGCAATCGACATTTCGTGCCGAGGTTGTGGGGGATGAGCAAGACATTGCTGATGTATATGCAATAATTGAAAATTACTGGCAGCCACGTATGGTAATTACGCTCGAATTAGTGAGTATTCCACTCAATCCAATTGTTGAGTTTCAGCTGAATTATCAGACCATCGATCCAGGTGAGCAGTTAGTGCAACAGCGTGTAGCTGAAATCGTCGCTGAGTTGATTACCCCGGGCATGCATCCCCATCAACAAGTCCGCGTGTTGCACGATTGGGTGGTGCTGAATACGGCATACGATACGAGTTTTAGTCGTTATGGAGCTGACGACATCTTGCGCGATGGCATGGCTGTGTGTAATGGCTATGCATTGTTGCTTGAGGCGTTGCTGACTGAGGCCGGGTTTAATGCATTGTTTGTGACCGGCACGATTCGTCCTGAGCATCGAAGCGATATCACCGCCGTTGGTGGTGCCACGCTCACCGACGGTGGCCATGCGTGGAACATGGTGCAGCTCGATGGGCAGTGGTATCACCTTGACGCCACTTGGGATGATCCAGTCCCCGATGAGCCCGGACGCATCATGTACAACTATTACTTGTTGACCGACGAAGAGGTTGGGATTACGCGCACGATTGACACTGACCGTACCAACTTCATGCGGCCGATTGCGACGACGCCATATGTAACCGCACTTGCTATGACGAGTGCGCGCGATGCGATGCAACAACAAGCGCTCCGTGACATATGGTATGACACGAATCTTGTGTATGTCAGTGATGAGTATGTGTTTGGCCGCGATGAATTGGCCCGTTTTGATGCGTATGTGGCGCAGCACAACGGCGGTGCATTTGTGTTCCGCGCACGCAGTAAGGCCGATGTTAAGCCGTTGGTTGAGCGCTATGTGGATTTGACCCGTCGTGGTGTGTTGTATTCCCAAACTGAGTTTGTGCGCACCACTGATCCAGATGACATATTGGTTGAAGTCAATTTTGATGATTGACATTGCACGTTGGTGCAGAAAGTGACCCACGATGCCTACTTATAATTGACATATTGTATGATATTTTAACGTAATAAATTTCATCAAGTATATTAAAATACTACCAAATGTAGTGTTTTACTTCTATAAAAAGACCACATATGTGG
>JBKCLM010000089.1:0-34619 GCA_046300655.1 Chloroflexota bacterium
TCAGCGATGCGTGGTGTCTATGTGACAGACACGCATGATGCAATTGTGCAATCTGCGACCCGACTCGTAGAGCTTTTTGCACACCCCGATGATGCCCCTTTGATTGCGCCACTGATCATCGAAGAGCTGTTGATTCGGCTCTTGCGTAGCCCCATTGGGAGTCGCGTAGCGCAAATCGGCCTGCGCGAATCGCACATTCAGCGCATCAGCCGTGCAATTGACTGGATTCGCATGCACTACGACAAGCCCATGCAGATCGACGATTTGGCGGCGATGGTGCACATGAGTAATTCGGCGTTCCATCACCACTTCAAAATCATCACTGCCATGACGCCTTTACAATACCAAAAGATGTTACGCCTGCAACATGCACGGCAGTTGATGATAAGCGCCGATTGCGATGCAACCCATGCCGCAGTTCAGGTTGGATACGCCAGCCCATCGCAGTTTAGCCGCGAGTATCGCCGGTTGTTCGGCGAGTCGCCCAGCCGCGATGTGGCACGTTGGCGACATACAGCACCATAAGCATAGAGAATTAGGCATGCAATTGCGAGCAACAAGCAAGTAGCATTGATGCGACCTTGTTATATTTGTGTGTAGACAAGTCGCAAGGAGTCGCAATGCATACACGCATGCTTGGTCAATCAGGCCTTGAGGTTTCGGCGATTGGATTTGGCTGCATGGGCATCAATGCCAACTACGGCGTACCCATGCCACGCCACGATGCTATCCAACTCATTCGCACCGCCGTTGAACTAGGGGTGACGTTTTTTGATACAGCCGAGGTCTATGGGCCATTCACCAACGAAGAAATCGTCGGTGAGGCGTTGCAACCGCTACGCAATCGCGTCATCATCGCCACCAAGTTTGGCTTTCAGGTAGAGCCAGATGGGCGACGGGCTGGACTCAATAGCCGACCTGAGCGCATCAAAGCCGTCGCTGAGGCCGCCTTGAAACGACTACGGACCGATGTCATCGATCTGTTCTATCAACACCGCGTTGACCCACAAGTCCCCATTGAAGAGGTAGCCGGTGCAGTCAAAGACTTGGTCAACGCCGGCAAAGTGCGCTACTTCGGCCTATCAGAGGCAGGCGCAGCCACCATCCGCCGCGCCCATGCAGTCCACCCAGTCGCCGCCCTCCAAAGCGAATATTCAATGTGGACGCGCAAACCCGAACACGAAATCATCCCAACCCTGGCTGAATTGGGCATCGGCTTTGTGCCGTTTAGTCCTCTGGGTAATGGCTTTTTGACCGGCAAAATCGATGAACGCACCGAGTTCGTCAGCACCGACTTCCGGAATGTGATGCCACGATTTGCCCCCGACATGCGTCAAGCGAACGCCAAACTCATTGAGTTTTTGCATGACGTTGCCGCCCACAAAAACGCCACACCCGCCCAAATTGCCATCGCCTGGATTTTGGCCCAAAAGCCGTGGATGGTGCCAATCCCCGGTACGACTAAACTCCACCGCCTCCAAGAGAACCTCGGCGCGGCAGATATCCACTTAACCGATGCCGACATGCACGCCATCACTCAGGCACTCGCTGATATTCCGATTCACGGCAATCGGTTCCCCGATGCACTCGAGAGGATGAGCGGTCTCTAACAACGAAACGCGCTCCTCGTGATTGGTCAGATCACGAAGAGCGCATTGATTTTCCCCATACAACTACTCGGCGCCGAGTAACCACTTGCGATAAAACCCAGCGGCACGCTCAATCTCGGCCACCTCAATCCACTCATCGGCCGTATGCGCTTGGGCAATCGACCCTGGACCATATACCACACAACAATCAGCCAGATCCGTGTAGGCGTAGGCGTTGGTGCCATATGGCGCAATCGTGGCCTCGTTGGCGTGATACTGCGTAATCTCACCAACCCACGGGTGCGTCGGATCTTGATAGAAGGCGTTGGCGTGAATCACCTGCTCGACCGTCACCGGCAACGGCGATGCCGCATGACAAATCGCCTCGATATCAGCGGCGACTTGAGCGACATCCTCGCCGTCGATGACTCGCCGGTCAATACCAATCCGGCAATGATCGGGCACGATGTTCATACCGCGCCCACCATCAATCAATGATACCGTCAACGTGCCGTGCCCCAAGCCGGCCGGTGGGAGCTGTTGCAGGCGTTCATGCTCGGCCACCAGCGCACCGATGATGTGTGTCATAGCGGCAATGGCGTTTCGGCCGAGATGCGGTTGTGCCGTATGCGCTGCCACTCCTTGGACGCTGATGAACTGGCGCACCAGGCCTTTGTGGCCATAGACCGGCTGGCACAGCGTCGGCTCAGCTACGACCATACTCCGTGGGCGCCAGTTGCGCTGTTTGAGCCATTTGGCGAGTGCCAACGCGCCGAGGCCACCCTCTTCTTCGTCGACCGTAGTGGCAATCATAATCGTGTACGGCAACGGCTTACCACTCGCAAGATGCTCCTCAATCACGCCAAGCGCAATCGCCAGACTCGCTTTGGTGTCAACCGCACCGCGCCCGTACAGTTTACCATCGCGGATTTCGCCGCCAAACGGGTCGATGGTCATCTGCTCAACGCCGACCGTGTCCATGTGCACATCGAGCAGACAAACCTCGGGTGATTGACCGTACCAGATTGCATAGACGTTGTCGCGCTTGGGCAAGACCGGGTCATAGACAAGTTCATCGGCTTCAAGATCCTGAAAAACCCGTGCCACATAGGTGCTCATGGCGGCTTCGCCGGGTGTTAATGCTTTGGGGCCGGCGTGATTGGGCGTCACACTCGGAATCTGTACTAGCCGTTGAAGCCACGTCAAAATATTCGTCTGCATGTGTGATCCTCTGTCCACTAATTCAACGCATCAATCGCCCGCACCATCATGGTACAGACGCGCACACCGCGTTCAAGCATCGGCATACTCACCGCCTCAACGGAATCTTGCGAGCTCCCTTGGAGTGGTACATATCCCGCATCATCGACACAGGTAATATCCAAACACCGACGCTGTTGACGCATCAACGGGCGGAGCACGCTCGGTTGCTTACTCGTACGTGCATCTATCTCGATATACGGCTGTAGCTCGGCCATAATCTCGAGCATTAGCGGGTCAATTGAGCGACCACGCTCGTGTTGATCATGAATCACATAACTCAGCGTCCCACGCCCAAGCCCACTCAAGCCCACAAAAAACGTCGAACGCGTGTCAAACGGGTAGCGTTGCATCAAATCAAGCACACCAGCACTACTGACACCCGCCCCAGTTGCCACCGCCCAAATCTCAGTATGCTGCAGGTCATCCAGCTCATCCATCACGCGCGCCATCACCGCTAATGCGCCCGCATGACTCACTGCGCCACGCGTCGGCACCTGACGAATTCGCTGCTCTGCCATGGCCGCAAATCCTAGATAAATGGTGACAAATACGCCGAGCCAAGCCACATTAAACCCGGCCAAAGGCAAGAGTTGCGCCACAGGATTCGGATCAAGTGCCGCCAGCAGCACCAAGCCAAATTGCACCATCATGGCCATAAAGCGCTGGCGTGGCTGACTAAATCGATCAATCACTCGGAAGGTGTCGAGCGGCGCCACAAATACGACACGCCGCCGTGGCGGCGTTTTGGTCTTGCGAATCGCAATCACGTTCTGGCTCGTCTCACGACGACCACGGGTCACCGGGATATCTTGATAGACCGGCCAGAACGCCAATCCCACACCGATGAGTGCCACTACCAAGGCAATTGCTGGATTGCCCAACGCCAACAGTGTCACAATCATGCTAATGACTGCGACTGTCACCGTCGTCGTCTGCTGACGGCCTGGTATCACGAACGCATCGCTCCAGTGCAATACATCGGCCATTTGCCACAACGATGATATATATGTTGCCGTCTTGGATTCCGCATTGCTCCCCGCTGGACGCATACCAATATCGCCCGCAATCGCTTGCACAATATCCGGAATCAACATGCTATGTCGCCCGAAGCGCAAATGTTGCGTCTCGCGCACTGCTAATAAATCAGCTAGCAAATCAATACCGTTATCTTCGACACGCTGTGCTTGCGTGTAGCGGCGCGGGTTGCGTACCATTGCCTCATCCTACTGATTCCCAATAGTGTTCTATTACTATTATAGTGTGAATAGTTGTAATCTTCAGTCTCAATCAATAGATGACAGTTCTGTGAGTTCTGTGTTACTCGTCGTCATTCTACGATAATCTGTCGTACAAATTGACTCAACCGTCTATTCATGTCGTATTGCACGCACGACACACTGTCGTAATTGTCTCATCATATTCCATATACATGCACCATATCAATATTTAATAAATAGACACCTCGTTAATAACATTAAACAGATATACACCAAAGACATTATAAAATGAGTATAGATTGATGGCAGATTACAACCGCACATCCAAATCATTAATAAATGATTTATACGCAAAAATCACACAAAATTACAGCATCACATCACCGCTTTACTTTTATTTTTTTCTTACTATAATCAATCGTACTAAGGCATTCAACAAAGTCGGATGCGGCATGAAACAAGGGATTCTGGTCATCTTGCTCATCGCCACGATCAGCGTGGTTGCATATGCGCTCTACCAACCAAACCAAGAGCGCATTAACCAGCTATTCAGCGTAAGCGAACCGCAAGAGACACTACAACCCACGCCATCAGCGACACCGACACCTGCTTTAGCGGCGCAACCCACCGTTGTGATTATCGTGCCAACCGCACACAGCGGACCAACCAAACTGCCCAACACCGGAGCATTCGATGCGGGGTATGCGTGGTCAGACACACCTACGGTAGCGCTTTTGATTGGCCTACTTATTACATCAGCAACGGTAATTTGGTTAGGGAGGAGAGACTAATGCAGAACGCACACCAGATTTCGCGCCACATGCATCAGATGCACACTAGCACTGACACCACCACACGCGTTGTCACATTTAGTCCGCGCCACGTCGCGCTCTATCACCTCAAGCACTTCGCCAAGGTGAGTATTGTGGCAGCAGCAACGATTGTTGCCTTGCTCTACACTGCGGTACTCGTGATTGGTGTACCCACCGTCAACATGTAACACCGAAAAAACAGGGGCAACGGTGCACCCACGACATGCATCGTTGCCTTCGCTCGGTCTATTACCGCAACGGAATAACAAGGTGCCCCTCTGGCACAAAGAAGCTCCCCTCAGTCGTGCCGCTGGGTGCTGCCTGGCGTAGACTACGGCCAACCTCGTGCCAACTCATTGCCCCACTCAGGCCATGACGAAAGAGCTGGACGACTTGCGTCACTTCGGGCGCACGTTCCTGCACAAATTCAAGCCGGATGTGCCGCACACCTGCGGCCAACCAACTCGCCATGTGCTTGCTGCCCTCTTGTGCCTCACTGCCAAACACCGTGTTACGGCACCCCACATCGGCAATCACCGGATGCGCCCGCCCATTGCGATCGCGTAATGCCACCTGATGTTGCTCACACGGGCGCCCACAGTCTTTGTAGCTCGTACCGTTCGACAAGAACCGGCAAAAGACACAGTGCTCGGTATGGAACACCGGCAAGTGGTGGTAGGCAATCACCTCAAGCGCATCACTGCCCAACTGGCGCACCATTTCGCCGATTTGTACCGCATTACAATCATGCGTCGGCGCTAGGCGCGTCACCCCTGCATCGCGGAGCAACTGCGCCGACAACACGTTCGCCGCATTCAAACTAAAGTCACCGATCAGCTCCGTCACACCCTGCGCCTGCAATTCATGGAGCAAGCCAGCACCACGCACCAAAATCGGGCAATCAAGTTTACGCAAGAAATTAACCACGCGCTCCTCGCCCGGCTTAATCACGCGCGGACTCGCAACCTGTACAGAAATCCCGGCCGCACGCACCTGGGCAACGGCGTCTTTGAGTCCATACAACTCAAGATAATCAAGCGTGATACTCGCCGGCTTAGCGGCTATCGCCGCCTCGAGCTGCCACGACTGCCGGACCAGCACATGGATGCTCGGTGCCTGATCGCTCACACCCATCGATACCACATGCTGCTGCGCCTGGGCCAACAACTGTTGCGGATCGTGCGTGGCGTGCCCCGATACATCGCTCTGCAACGCCTCAAGGTGCGTCACCGCCTCACGGCGCAGTTGATTGAGCGTCGAGAGCGGCAAACACAGTGGGGCATCGCCATGGAACTGCACATCATCCAGCTGGTATATGGTGCCACCTAGCCGTCCAAGTTGTTGTTGTACTATTTCAATCGTCAATGGCCGGGCATCCGTCACCACATTCTCAACCTGTTGTACATATGTAATCGCTGGGCGATGCACGAGTTGCCAGGTCAACCGTACCGGTTGATTCGGCAGTGTCTCAATCAACACTCGCACCGGCTGACGCGTCACCGGCTGGTTAGCCTCGAGATACGGCTTGACCACCTTGGCCATGTCTGGATCATGCGTACGCCAGACAATATCCCCCACCCGGATGCGCTTCGGGTTAATCGCACCACGCCCAAACGTCAATCGTAGGCGCTGTGCACTGTCTAGTTGCATGGCAAAAATCCGTCCGCCTTCTTCGGGCTCCTCGGGGCTGCGCCAATCAGCTGCATCAAACACGAGGCCATCACCTGCCTTCAGTGGCACATGATTGGTGGTAACCACGATTGTATCGCCCTGGATGGCAGCCACCCTCCCCACCTCAACCCCACGATGGCGTGGCGCACGGCCGTTGACGACCGTTTGGTGGTTTGTCCCACTGATGAACGACGGCGCCAATCCGCGCGAGTAGACCTGCTCGAGCGCAATCCGCTCTTGGGCGCTCGGCGTATATACCTGATCGGCCAATGCCGCATCGACGGCTTGCCGATAGGCGCGCGTGGTCATTGCCACATAATCGGCATCCTTGTAGCGCCCCTCGATTTTGAGTGACGAGATGCCGATATTCACAATCTCGGGCACCAAATCGAGTGCCATCAAATCGCCTGGTGACAACAAATAGCGCGCATCGCCGAGCGGGCGCTGTGTACCATCAACCAGCAGGTCATAGGGCAAACGACAGGCCTGGGCACACTGACCGCGATTCGCACTGCGCCCACCCCAGGCCTCCGATGAGAAGCACTGCCCGGAATACGACACGCACAACGCTCCATGCACAAAAATCTCGAGCTCGAGATCGGTTTGGCTTTTGATGGCACGAATTTCAGCCAGCGAGAGCTCACGCGCCAGCACCACCCGATTCACACCTAAGCGACGAGCAAACTCAACACCCGCCGCATTCGTGATACTCATCTGCGTACTGCCATGCACCTCTAGCTCGGGTGCGATTTGGCGTGCCAACTGGGCCATACCGATATCCTGCACAATTACCGCATCCGTGCCTGCTTTGGCAATCGCCTCAATCGCCCGCCCGGCCTCGGCAAGTTCGTGCCCAAAGATGAGCGTGTTAAATGTCAAGTAACCGCGCACACCACGCCGATGCAGGGTTTTCATCACGTCAGGCAACTCGTCAAGCGTAAAACCGACTTTGGCACGTGCTGTAAAGTGGGTCAACCCAAAGTAAACCGCGTCTGCGCCGGCCTCAATTGCCGCCTCAAGTTGCGGCCAATAGCCGGCCGGGCTCATCACTTCGGGGCGAATTGTATGTGTCATGGCTTGTCCATCCATTTCGTCAAACATATCAACTACGAGATTTTTTCGAGGCGGGCAAAGCTGGCAATCAAGCGCTTTTCGCCAACCGCTTTGTCGGCAAAATTCACCACCACCTCGACATCATCATCAACGACCTTGGCCGCCATCACAATTCCCTCGCCAAAGCGCTGATGGCGCACTCGATCGCCCACGGCAAATGTGGCTTGCGAACTTGGCGTTGGAGCGGTTGGTTTAGACTGGAACTTGGCCGCATCGCCCCAACCGCGATACTCAGGTTTGGTGGTTGGCGCCGTCTGTACGCGCTGGGTAGGCGTTGTCGGAGATACACTCCCTAACCCCGTCGTCACATGCAACATTCCTTTGGGGATATCTGACAGGAATCGTGATGGCGTTGTTGGTCCATACTGCCCATACAACATGCGGCGTTGCGCCCGTGACAACATCAAGCGCTTGCGCGCCCGCGTCACACCCACATACAAAATTCGACGCTCCTCTGCAATCTGCTCAGGGAACAAGTGTGTGCGGATATGCGGAATCAGCTCATCCTCGAGTCCCACAATGAACACATTATCGTACTCAAGCCCTTTGGCCTGATGCATCGTAATACATACCACGCGGTTATCGCGCTCTGCCTCGGATTCACCTGCGGCCAACGCATCAACATCAGCCACCAGCGCAACCTCCTCGAGAAAGCGAAATAACTGCTCATCCACGGGCAACTCAAGATATTCACCGCTGACACGGCGCAGTTCATTGACGTTCTCAATGCGTGCATCGGCATCGCTACGGTCGTCATACATCATCGCCAACGCATCAGCAAACTTTGTCTCACTCAGCACCGCATCAAACGCCTCATTGAGTGGCAATGTTCGCACCCGGCCACGCAGATGATGCACCTTGGATCCAAACGCCATCACGCGTTGGCGCGCAGCCCCTTTAAGTGCCGGAATAACCTGGCTATCAGTTGCCACTGCCACCATCGCCCCAAACACCGATTGCGCATGGGCGCGCGCCCACTGCTGCAGATGTGTCAACGAGGATTGGCCAACCCCGCTATTCGGAAAGTCTAGCGCGCGCTCAAGCGACACATCATCATCTGGGTTAGCCATGATGCGCATCCACGCCAGCAAGTCTTTGACCTCACGCCGCTCATAGAACCGCATCCCTCCCACCAACACATACGGGATACGGCGGCGCCCCAATGCCTCTTCAAAGGCACGACTCTGGGCGTTCGTCCGGTACATCACCGCACAATCAGCATAGCGGGCAGCCCCACTTTTGACCAAACGCTCAATCGTATCACACACGCGTTGCGACTCGTCGTTTTGATCGCTACACTCACGCCACAACACCGGTTCGCCACCAGGTGTCTGCGCTTGCAAAATCTTACGATGTGCACGTTTGGGCGCTGCGTCAATCAGCTTTTGGGCTACATCCAAAATCACCTGCGTACTGCGGTAGTTCTCAGGCAACACAATCACCTGTGCCCCGATAAAATCCGCTTCGAACTGGCGAATATTGCGGATATCGGCCCCGCGCCAGCCATAAATCGACTGATCGTCGTCACCCACCACAAAGATGTTACCCGACCCCCGCGACAAAGCCCGCACCATCTCATATTGCGCTTTGTTGGTATCTTGGTACTCATCGACGAGCACATAGGCAAACCGCTGCTGATAGCGTTCCTGCCGGGCTAATGCTAGCCCATACAACAGCAAATCATCAAAGTCGAGGGCTCCGGCAATCCGCAAGGCCTGCTGATATTGCCCATAGAGTTCGGCATACACCCGTGACTCAGGGCTACGGCTGGCACGCGCATACGTCTCTACATCGAGCAACTCACTCTTGGCGCTCGAGATGGCACTCAACACGCCGCGAGCGGTGAATGTCTTCTCGGGGAGATTGCGTTCCTTGATGAGGCGCTTCATCAGGCGTTGTTGGTCATCATCGTCATATATCACCCATCCATCCGCCAGGCCAACACTCCGCGCCTCACGGCGTAACCAGCGCGCAGCCAAACTATGAAAAGTGCCGATGGTCACATGCTCAGCCGTGCGCTCACCAATTAATTTGGCCATGCGCTCGCGCATCTCGCGTGCTGCTTTATTGGTAAAGGTCACTGAAAGAATGTCACTGGGGTGAACACGCTTTTCGTGAATAAGATAGGCAATGCGATGTGTCAAGACGCGCGTTTTGCCTGACCCCGGGCCAGCTAGAGCCAACACTGGGCCATCGACCGTGGTGACGGCGCGTCGTTGTGACTCATTAAGACCTACAAGCAAATCGACGGAGCGATCCACGATGCCGTCCTTTGTATACAAAAAACCAAGTGGGGCGTTGCCCCACTTGGTATTATCGCACGAAACAACGTGACAAGGCTAGGCACTGCGGAAGATAAATCCCACACGCCCCAGCACCACTTGCGCACCATCAGGCAACTGCGTAGGCACACCTGGGTCAATACGCACACCATTGACACGGGTATGGTTGGTCGACTGCAAATCGGTAATCATCCACTGCCCATCAATCACCGTCAAGCGCACATGGCGACGACTGACACCGCCACTCTCTGCACCGTAGGGTGTCAAATCAATCTCGGGGTGCACTGCACTGATTGGATCGCTTCGACCGATGATAATCTCACGGCGCCCTGCTGGCAACTGGAGCGTCGTCCCTGACTCAAGTTGCAGACGTGCCGGTGGTGCGGCAGGATTGGTCACCTGTCCAACACCTGGCAAAACCTCGTTCACCGTCGGTAGCTGGTTCTCAGCGTAGGCCACAGCATTCGCAATAACTGGAGCCGCCGGCGGCACTAGCGGGCCTGCATTACGTGGCGCCACTGGAGCGGCATCAACGGTTGCAATCGGCTCTGGCGGTACCACCGTAGGAACCGGCGGTGGTACTGGGATTTCAGGAGCTGGTGCAGGCACATTTGAGGCCGGCTGTGACACAATCTGCACGCCAAGCACCTGTAACTCGGTGCGTAAACGCTCCTCAGTATCGCGTGCATCAGCAATACCTTGGATGACCGCACGAGGCGTAGCCAAGCCGAACGTTCGTTGCAACTGCTCAAATTGATCAATAATCTCGAGTTGCCGTGTATGATCTTTGCGCAGGCGTTCAATCACCTGTGGATCAATCTCGGGTGGTGTCGGCAAGTTATCGAGTGCATTTTGTGCATCGTGGAGCTTCTGTTCGGCCTCTTCAATGCCCATCAACACGGCTTGAGGAGTCACCTCACGGAACGCATTGCGCATCTGATTGAGCTGCTGAATGATATCTTTCTGACGCTTGATCTCTTCTTCAAGCGCCTGACGTTTTTGCTTAATTTCTTGGGCATCAGCGACGACCGCCATCACAGATGGGAGTGCAGGTGCAGCAACCGGAGTTGGTGCTGCTGGCGTAAACTCACCTTCTTCTTCAACGTGTGTGTCAGCCTCGTACGACGCAGGTGGCGCGTCCACGCTATCCATCTCATCAACAATCACGTCATCAGTTGATACCAACGATTGTCCATCGCTGGCATTGCTCGATAAGACCGGCTCATCAGCGGCGACCACGACTGGTTCGTCAACGAGTGCATCGGCGTCATCGACCACGTCACCTTCGATGATCGGTGCATCATCACTGACGTGTGCCGTTGTCTCGGGCAACACATCGTCGTTTATTTCATAGCGTACCCCAGCCGAAAAGCCAGTATTACCCTGATGAATGTCATTCATGTTACCGGTTGTGCTGGCAAAGCCACCTGCTGGCAAATCGGGCATGCGAATCTCGCCACTCACACTGGTTGGTGATGCATGAGGTGTCACCGGCAAAGCGGCCGACATATGCGTAGGAATAGGTCCCGATTGCCCCGTTCCCTGCTTGAGTACATGTCCGCAGTTATCACAGAATGATTCATCAAGCAAGACGACTGCACCGCATTGTGGACACGTCAGTGCTGATACAACCACCGGCTGTGACTGCGACACACTGGTGGCGTTGGCAGTAACTCCGGTTGTGGAGGGCTCGAGCTTGGTACCACAATATTCGCAGTAACGGGCATCTACCTTATTCATCTCATTGCACATTGGGCACAGCATACGCACCTCACTTTGTTACCGGCCGTCAGACTCACATCGAACCAACACGACACTGATATTATCATCACCGCCAGCTTTATTGGCGGCACTTACCAACGATTTGACTACCACATCAGGATTCGTTGAGTGACGGAATATGGTAGCAATATCATGATCCCGCACCAACTCCCACAACCCATCACTGCACAGCATCAGCACGTCATTCGGGCGCAGACGCTCCACATAGATGTCAACCTCTGCAATATTCGCCACACCGAGCGACTTCAGCACGCCATTGCGGTGTGGATGCGTGTAAATCTCGTCCTCGGCAATGTGCTCGAGCTCAACCAGCTTCATGACTAATGAGTGGTCGCTCGTTACCCGACGCAATTGATCATCGCGCCAAATATACGTACGACTATCACCAATGTTGGCAATATAGGCGACATCGCCGAGGACAAGTGTCATCGTCAGGGTCGTCCCCATGTTATTGCTGAGCCGTTGTGCTTCTTGGATGACACGCGTATTAGCGAATTGCATTGCATCGTCAATACACTGTACCACTCCCGCCACATCACTGGCAAAATGCGGATTGCTGAGTGACGCCACATTACCAGCAATCAAGTGCTCAAAGAGCGCTTGAATCGCCGTGGCGCTGGCAACTTCACCAGCGGCATGACCACCCATTCCATCAGCCACTCCAAACAGACCCACCGCATAATTATTGCCATCACGAAGCCACGTTGTGCTGTACATTAACACACTATCTTCGTTACTGGTGCGCTTGCGTCCATTCTCGCTGGCAGCTGCCACAATCATTCGCATCCAGCGTCGCGACTCGTACGGAACCAAGGCAGTCTCAACGCGGACACAACACTCGTCGAGCGTCGTAATTAATCCCGCACGCACGTCGGCAATGATATTCAACAGAGGATTGACATCGGCGTCTGCAATGTCAAAGCGCCGTGTAATCCGTGGGACCTCGACAAACGAACCAAGGACATCGACAACCTGCTGCATGACAGTTGTCTCAGGCACATTCACAGCCGACAACTGCGGCGCAGCCCGTAGTGCGACGCTCCCGTCAATTTGGAATACCACATCAGCTGAATTCAAACGACCAAGTTGATACCCTGCACGGTACAAATCACGTGCCCCACGGAAAATAGCACGTGCCATCAACAAGCCATCATGGGCAGATAATGGCGCAAATGTCGATCCATCGATCGGCTTGGCCACCACCACAGTACCCTGCGCCGTTTCAAGCGTTTCGTACATCTCGGGAAGAAGCAATAAGTTACCAGTTATTTTACTATTTTTGTATAGCTCAAGCAACATACCAGATTGCATAGAATGCGGTAATTCGGCACGATAACGACGTGGAGTAAAACGTGCCCCACACTCGCCACAAAATTCGTGACTCGGTTGTCCTTTGCGTGCATCACACGACCAACAACGATGCCACGGTTCATTATCCGTTACCCATAATGCATTATCTTGGACATCACTCAAACTATAGCGTGAGGATGTGCTCTGTTTGGTTCCCTTATTTGCCACAGTAACCTCATCATCGATATGTACTTTATCCTACCACATCACGTGGTACCCCCCCACTCGCCTTCAATTACAGACTGATAACAGCCCAGTTACTATGTGTATTATTTATTTACAGTATAGCGTGCATTTCCTTCATCTGAACCACAAAAAATAAGATAGTCATGCATACTCTACACACACCTACATTCTTGTAGGGCCCACAAAAAATCACCACCACATTGCGAACATCGAGAAAACCGAACATCCTTAGTACTGATGATGTTCATCAGTACTAATAACCAACTCCCATATCAGCGCATGCGTTTTTACGTATGCGTGTAGTATACAGCAAAACCGCTATTTTGTTACACCTATCATACAGGCATCATGTATACTCGTATCTAACACATTTTTAACATCACACAGGTAACCATGAGTACACCTCCTGCACAACCGGCCCCACGACCAGACAGTGTGTTATTTAAGTTAATGTATCAGGCCATTCGACCACATTGGCGGCCACTTGCAATTGCATTTGTGCTCCTCAGTCTGACTGCAGCGCTCAACGTGATTCCGCCAGCCTTGCTCCAGTGGGCAATTGACGGACCGATTGCCACAGGCGACACCACCGATCTACTCCCTATCACGCTCCTCTACGGTGGTACCGCCATTGCAATGTTCATCATTCAATACATCTATACGTACTTTCTGCAACAAGCTGGCCAGCGCGCATTGTCTGACATGCGCACTGATTTGTTTAATCGCATCATGACACAAGATCAGGCGTTCTTTCATCGTAACCCCGTCGGCGATTTGGTCACACGCCTAACGAGCGATGTCGACACATTAAGTGCCCTGCTGTCAACCAGTGCAGTCACCATCATCACCGAGGCTGCCACGTTAATTGTGGTTGTTGTCGTCATGTTTAGCATAAACTGGCGTCTTGCGTTACTTGTTGTGGCAATTCTGCCGATTTTAGTGCTTGTGACACGCTATTTCAGTGGTCGTGTCCGTAGCTCATCTACCGGCGAACGCACAGCCCTCGCACGCGTCAGCTCGTACCTCAACGAACAACTCCAAGGCGTGCCAGTCATTCAAGTATTTGGTGCCCAACTAATCAGTCAAGCCAAATTTGATGAGTTCAATCATGGCTACCGCCGCGCACTAATTGTGCTCCGTCGACACAGTGCGGTATTTTTGATGACCCAAGAAATCCTCGCAGCCGTGGGCCTGGCCCTCCTGCTCTACGGTGGCGGCCAAGGTGTCTTGTCAGGGTGGGCCTCACTTGGCATGCTCGTGGCGTTCATCCAATACGCCGATCGCGCATTCCAACCTGTCCTCCGCCTTTCTGAGCAGTACAACGCCGTCCAAATCGCATTCGGCGCTGCCGATCGCATCCAACGCACACTCGAAGAGACGCCGACCATCAACGCCCCTGCCCATCCAGTCGCGCCACCTAGCCCACTCAAAGGGGAGGTTCGCCTCGAGAATGTGCACTTCTCCTATCTCCCTGACCAACCCGTCTTGCGCGGCATTGACTTGCACATCCCAGCCGGACAACGCGTGGCGATCGTCGGGCCAACCGGAGCCGGCAAATCAAGTTTGATTGGACTCCTCGCACGCTGGTATGACCCACAACAAGGTCGTATCCTGCTTGATGGCATCGACATCACACAGCTCGACCCACTCGACCTGCGTGCGCTCGTCTCCGTCATCCCCCAAGATCCTGTCACATTTGAGGGCGATGTGGCGTTCAACATCAAGCTCTACCGCGAGAGTGTGCCCTATCAAACCATCGTCAAGGCCGCCCAACTATCCAACGCTGCCCAGTTTATCGATCGGCTACCCCAGCAATACAACGCCGAGATTACGCCCAACGGTGCTAATCTCTCGGCTGGCGAACGCCAACTCCTCGCACTCGCTCGTGCCATTGCCCTGCAACCCCACGGGATTTTGATTTTGGACGAAGCGACGAGTAGCATCGATACCACCACCGAGGTCCTCGTTCAAGAGGCACTTGAACGCCTCTTCCAAGGCCGTACCAGCATCATCATCGCCCACCGTTTGGCCACTGTGCGCAGTGCCGATCGCATCCTCGTCGTCCAAAAAGGCCTAATTGTCGAGGATGGTGACCACGATACCCTCATCCGCAAAAACGGTCTGTATGCAACGCTATACGCTCATCAACTCGCCGATTAATCACACCAGACAAACACACTCCCCCACCTGCCAAAACCGTAGAGGGGAGTGTGTTTGTGTCACTCGTGTTCATGCGTCAGGCAACCACTCGCAACTACGGCAGTTCTCTTCTTTTTATGTATAGTCAATAAAAAAACATCACGCGCACAGTGCTGCGGGCGTACCGCACATGGTATGGTCGCCGCAGCGTACGTATCACACATAATTGACACATGTGTAACAAGCGAATAGCGCATCATTATGGCTTAAAATACCACTACACATGTACAAAAATTCGTTTCATTTTTACAGGTTTGTGTACGTGCCTAATTTTGGTGCTACACTAGTACTCTACAGATGCATTTGGCAAGTATGGGCGTGGTATGTTTATTGCACGGCACGATTTAATCTTCAATAATGTTGACCGACTAAGCTATGGCGTCGCCGTATGTGACATTGATGGCGACGGAGAATTTGAGTTTGTGGTGACGGGGTTCGGCTACCACAATTTGGCCCTCAAATGGAATGGTCGCGGGCTGCTTGATGCGGCTGACGCTGTCCTCGCTGACCAGCACGGCCAAGCCATTGGCGTGGCCGCCGGAGATATCGACGGCGATGGTATCGAGGAAATCTACGTACTCAACAGTGATACCTTCGCTGGTCCCAAACAGCAACACGACCGCTTATTTGCCCTCCACGGTGGCCAGCGCGTTGACTTGTTTGCGCAACCCGAGACGCAGGCCTTTGCCAACCGGAGCGCCGGTCGCTCTGTGTGTGTGATTGATCGTTTTGGGTTTGGTCGTTATGCATTTTTTGTGGCCAACTACGGCGCCGTCATGCGCCTCTACGAGCTCGACAACAACTGGCGCCTCAACGAGACAGCGCGCTCGGCTGGGCTCAACTATGCCACTGGTGGGCGTGCAGTTGCTGCGGCACCGCTGTTTGGCAATGACGTCGATGTCGTGGCCATCAACGAGCGCGGGGCTAATTTGGTGCTCGCCAACCGCGGCGATGGCACCTTTGTTGATGTCGCCAATGACTGTCAAATCGCCGATCGACAGCATCACGGGCGCGGGGTGGCGTTGTTTGATGCCAACGACGACGGTTGCCTTGATATCGTCTACGGCAACTGGGAGGGACCACATCGCTTGTGGGTGCGCGCCGGCAACACCCTGCCGTTTCACAATGTTGCCCCGATGGAGCTAGCCACACCGTCACGCATTCGCACCGTCATCGCCGCGGATCTTGATAATGATGGCAATCCCGAGCTGTTTTTTAATAATATTGGCGAGCCCAATCGCCTCTTCGGCCGGCGCAATGGCCAATGGATCGAGCTCGATATCGGCGATGCCCGCGAGCCTGATGGGCTCGGCACTGGTGCTGCTGTGGCCGACATTGATGGTGACGGTCGCCTTGAGCTCCTCATCACACACGGCGAGAGTGCCCCACAACCACTGAGCTACTACCACATTCCCGCCAACGGCAATCACTGGCTCCGCATTCGGCCACTCACTCGTAGTGGTGCGCCAGCCCGAGGTGCCCTTGTGACCATCCAACAAGGTGATCGCATCACTGCCAGCGTGATTGACGGCGGGAGTGGCTATCTCTGTCAAATGGAGCCTGTTGCACACTTCGGTCTCGGCCAAAATACGTCGATTGACCAAGTCAGCATTCAATGGCCCAGCGGTGCTACCACAATTATCACCCGCCCACATGCCGATCAGCTGATTGTTGTGCCCCATCCTGCCGTCGATGACGACCAGATTTTGTAACTGCGAGACGAGAGAACGCCGATGACAACAACTCCTCACAACCCCGAGTTCACTGACGCCGAGCATTCGCTCTTGACCCCATTTGTCACCGACATGACATCGCCGATATTTGGCCTGCGTAACTTGCCCGAGGTCGTCAAAGGTGCCTTGTTCTCGCGCTATAGCCGTAGCGATAAGAGCATCCGCCGTATCCTGCTCGATGAGTTCATCAACCTGCCCGAATCTGGGTTCGATCAACTCGTCGCCCACCAGAGCAGTGCCAGCCGCGATCAGCTCGTCGCCACCCAACAAGCCGAGGCCTTCTACGACCGTGTACTCGTCGGCTACGGCGACGACTCCGTGGCTGAGCTCGGCGGCGCCCATGTCGCCTGCGAGGAGATTAGCAACGTCGCCGCCAAAATCATCGAGGACGCCCGTATCGGCCTAAGTCCCCTCGAGAAATCCACTCGTTATGTCACATTCAACAAAAAGGTCAACGGCCAATATCGCTACGTCCGCGAGGCCAGTATCATGCAATCACAGTGGGCCGAGGCCTACGAAGCGACGCTCGACCACCTGTTCGACACCTACGATGCCCTGCTCGAGCCAACTATCGCCTGGGTGCGCAGTCGTACCCCACGCGATGCCCAAACCAGCGAGCGCGCCTACAACTCGGCCACGCGCGCCAAAGCCTGCGATATCCTGCGCGGCCTGCTCCCCATGGCAACCCGCACCAATGTCGGATTGTTCGGCAACGGCCGCGCATTCGAGTACCTGATTACGCGCGTGGGCTCACATCAGTTAGCCGAGATGCAACAGGTGAGTAATGGGCTCCAACAGGCGCTCGACAACCTTATCCCATCATTTGTCAAACGGGCCGCATCACCACGTGGCGCCGCTATGCGTGCCTACTTAGCCGGGGCGCGCCAGGCCAGCCAACACCACGCCAACGCCTTGCCCAAACCGATGTCGACACAGGCGACAGCCCACACCACTCTGGTAGATTATGATCAGGATGCCCTTATACGCGTGGCGAGTGCGGCGCTCTATCCACATAGTCAGTTGTCTCTCAGCGAGATTACCGCCTATGTCAGCGCATTGCCTCATGCGGAGCAGGTTGCGATTGTCAATGCAGCCGCCGGTGAGCGCGCCGTACGGTTCCACAAACCGGGGCGGGCCTTCGAGGAGGCGCGCTATGTGTTCGACATCGTCGCCGATATCGGCGCGTATCGCGACCTGCAACGCCACCGAGTCCTCACCCAAGAGCGCCAAACGTTCGGCCCCGATCTCGGCTACATTGTGCCACCCGAGTTGATTCTTGCTGAGCTCGATGCTCCATATCGTGAGGCCATCGAACGTGCGTGCGCCCTTGCCCGTGAGATTAGCCAGCACATGCCCGAATCGGCGCAGTATGTGGTGCCTATGGCCTGTCTGATGCGCTGGCGCTTTACCGTCAACCTACGTGAGGCCTATCATCTGTGCGAGTTGCGTTCAAGTCCGCAAGGCCATCCAACCTACCGCGTCGTCGCCCAACAGATGTACCAACACATTGCCCGCGTCCACCCAGAGTTGGCCGCCGCCATGAAGTTCGTGGATCTCAACGACTACGAACTTGAGCGACTCGAATCCGAGAAGAAGCTCGATCGCAAACTCCAACAGCACCAGTAATCACACCAAACCCCCCGACGCTGACGCCACCACACGTCAACGCCGGGGGATGATTGTTTACTGCGCTACATCGTCTTCTTGATCCTCGGTATCGGCCTCGACGTGTTCACCCGATGCGATAAACAGACATTCATTGGCACGCACCACGGTGCGATAACGTCGGCCACCAGTCTGTTTGTCCTCCCACGATTGCGTCATCAAGCTCCCACGAACCATCACCCGACTACCGGTGGAGAGCTTGGCCATGCACTGATCGGCCACGCGGTTCCACGCCTCGATCGTTGTCCACTCCGTCTCGTACTGCATGCCGTCCTCGCCACGACCAGCCATGCGCTTGGTAGCCAGATTGAACGAGCAAACCTGACTCTCCTTGCCGACCTTACGCAACTCGGGGGCACCACCCAACCAGCCAATCAACTCAACATTGTTTAATGTGCCACGTACTGTGCGCATCGTGCGCCTCCTTTTGTGCCATCGCATGCACCCGTGTCCATGCGTTCACAAGCACTACCGTTTTCACACGGCAAAAAGGTACGCGACACCGCAAAAGTCGTGACAATTACTTGGATGACGTCCGTTTACGACCTGATTGCATGCGTTGAATCAACTGATTGGCCTCGCCATACGTCAACGTGTCGATGGTAGCACTCTCGCCAATGACCTTGGCAATCGCCACCGCAACCTCGACGTTCAGTTCGTTCGCCTTGCGTTTAATGGCCTCGAGTTGGCTGGCATGGGCCGGGGCAGCATCGCGCTGGTGTTCATCAATCAGGCGGCGCAGTTGGTCAACCACCAGCGAGGCTTGTCGACGCGACAGTTTGCTCCCATCCAAGCGACGTTCTGCCAAAAAATCAGCCAGTTGTTGTGCATCCCAACCAAGCAAACGCTGTAAATCACTGATGCGCTCGAGTTGACTCGGCAACGCAATGCGCTCGCGGTCATCGCTGTACGACTCACGGGCCTCAAGGATTTGGGCTTTGGCTGAGTCTTGTTGCGCCTTAAATATCCGCCAGCCAAGTTCGACCGCGTGGGCGATTTGCTCATCAGTGGCATCAATATCGAGTGTGATGGTCTCTTCGATCGTCACATAATCCTCGCCGATTTTGACTGCGGCGCGGTAGGTGCGGCTGACGCTCGGTTCACTCTGGGCTTTTTTGCTGGCCATGGTCACTCTCCTTGTATTGCTCAGCGAATCGGCGCTTGGTCGAGGTCAATCACTGCCCCCGAAAAGACCGCCGCCTCGGCACTGGCATAAAACATCATCGCATTGACGATTTCATCGGGACGGAGCAGGCGTTTGATTGGGCGCGTGGCACCGACTTTCTCGGCCCAATCATCGCCGTTACCTAACGATTTTTGTAGCCGATCCTCGCCGTCGGTATTGGTCCATCCCACATTCAGCACATGCACGCGAATACCTTCGTGACGATGGGCAGCAGCCAAGTTGCGCGACAGCGTCATCAATGCCCCCTTACTGGTCGAGTAGGCCAACAAATTGGGGGCCCCCACATAGGCATTAAGCGAGCCGACATTTATCACGACGGCGCCAGCTGGATTGGTACGCAAGGCAGGCAACGCCCGACGCATAATCAGGATCGGGGCACGCACATTGAGGGCCATCATCGCATCAAAAAACGCTGCGTCGGTACTTTCGAGCGTACTCCGCAACACACTGGCCGCATTGTTGATAATCACGTCGATGCGACCATGCTGGGCAAGCGCTGCATCAACAAAGGCATCGCATCCCTCAGGATCGCGCAAGTCGACATCCACATAGGTGGCACGACCGTGACTTGTGGCCACAAGGTCGGCAGCCTCGGCGGCGCCGAAGCCACAAAAGACGATGTATGCACCCTCACGCACAAAGCGCTCCGCAGCCACGCGGCCAATTCCACTCGTCGCTCCACTAATGAGCACTACTGCATCGCGAAATCGTTGATTCATCGGCTATTACTCTGTTGATGTGGCGGATTACCTGCATTATACCCCGATGCACGGCAAATCCTGATACAATGGCGGCATTTCATACCTCACATAAGGAACACACCCATGCATGCATTGATGAAACTCGCACGTGGTATTGGGCATGTCGGTATCGGCACCATTGAGCCACCCACACTTGTGCCCGGTCATGTCATCATCGAAGTCGCCTATGCTGGGATTTGCGGCACCGATTTACATATCTACTACGACGAATTCAAAACTACCCCACCAGTCGTCATGGGTCACGAGATTGCTGGTCGGATCGCGCAGACAGCCGATGATGTGACTGGTCTCACCGTCGGCACCCGCGTCACTAGTGAGACCTACTACCACACCTGCCAAACCTGTCACCACTGTCGCAACGGGCGGCCTAATTTGTGCTTACAACGCAAATCTATCGGCTCGGCGGTCAACGGCGGATTCACCAAGTATGTCCGTGTGCCAGCCCATAATATTCATCGTATCCCCGATCGTATCAACGACCAGGCGGCAGCCTTGACCGAGCCACTCGCCTGTGTCATCAACGCCATCGACCTCAGTCGCATTCAAGCTGGCGACATTTGTGTGATTGCTGGCCCAGGTGCCATTGGCATGCTCACGCTCCAAGTGCTCAAAGCGCACGGTGCCTATGTCATCATGCTCGGCACCACCGTTGATGCCCCACGCCTCGAGATTGCCCGCACGCTCGGTGCCGACCGGATTATTGATGTATCGGCGCATGACCCGGCCACAGTAATTGACGACCTGACCAACGGATTCGGCGCCGATGTGGTGCTTGAATGCGCTGGGGCAGGCGCTGCAGCACAACAGTTGTTGCAACTGGTCAAGCGCGGTGGGCGCTACACCCAAATCGGTCTGTTTGGCAAGCCAATTAGCTGGGACATGGATCAAGTCTGCTACCGCGAACTTATCGTCACCGGCAGTAATGCAAGTGTGCCACACGCCTGGGATCGCGCATTGCGTTTGATGGAACAGGGATTGGTGAATACACAGGCACTGATTAGCAACGTGCATTCGATTCACGAATGGCAGACTGCATTCGAGGCATTCGAAAGCAAACAAGGCCTCAAAATTTTACTCACGCCTGATTAACATCATGGATTTGGTCGGACAACGCACTCCTTCTCATCATGTGATGACACACAGTTGACAAAAATGATATGATTGTGTCACCGTAATTATTTACAGTTGAATAGGTGGTGCGTATGTCACATGTATCATGGAGCGAAAAAATTCGCTACGAGATGGACAATATCCTCGCCAAGGGAACAGTCGCGCTCATCGGAGTCCTCGCTGTTGCATCACTGGCTGTCATCATCATTGCAGCAATTATTGTGACCATCTTTCGACTGAATCCAGAATTCGGATTCATTGACTTGATGTGGATGTCACTGATGCGCACCCTTGATCCTGGCACCATGGGTGGAGACTCCGGTAGTTGGAGCTTCAAATTCATGATGCTCTCTGTGACCATTGGCGGTATTTTCATTGTGAGTACGCTCATCGGTGTCTTGAGCTCAGGACTTGATGAGCGCCTCGCTGAGATGCGCAAAGGCAAATCAAAGGTCGTTGAACGCAACCACACGGTGATTCTAGGGTGGGGTAATCAAATTTATACGATTATCAGTGAACTCATCGAAGCAAATGCGAGCAACAAATATGCATGTATCGTGGTGATGGCCGACCTTGATGCCATTGAGATGCAAGAACTCCTCCACACGCACATTCCGGAGCGACGGAGCACACGGATTGTAGTACGCAGTGGTAATCCGTCAGATAGCAGCGCCCTGCAAATGGCCAATCTGCCCGACGCAAAATCGATTGTTGTTGTGCGCCCTGAGACCACCGATCCTGACATGGCCGTCATCAAAATTCTGCTGGCTGTGATCAATGATCGGCAACGCCGCACCACCCCCTACCATATCGTGGCAGAGATCAACGACCCCAAAAACATCGCAGTCGCCAAGATTATTAGTCGCGATGAAATAGAACTCATCGCCACCGGTGAGTTAATTGCCCGAATTACCGCACAAACCTGCCGACAGTCCGGTTTGTCCATTGTCTACACCGATTTACTCGATTTTGGTGGTGACGAAATTTACTTCAAATCGGTGCCAGCCCTTGCCGGACAGTCGTTTGCGCACGCCATGTATGCATTTGATACGGCAAGTGTCATCGGTATCGTGCGCCCTGATACGTCTCTGCATCTCAACCCAAAACACAACACAATTCTTGGTGCAGACGACCAGTTGATTTTTGTTGCTGCTGATGACAGCGCAATTCATCTGGCCACAACACCGATGACTCCACTCAACAAAGACGCCATCGTCAAGAAGACACGCCGCCGTATCGCTACCGAAAAAACGATTATTCTCGGCTGGAACTGGCGCACATCACTCGTCGTGCGCGATCTCGACAGATATGTGGCACCCGGATCACATGTCACCATTGTGTGTGATCGCGCATTTGATGTCATTCACGCGTGGAATGAACAGGCCACCTTTACCAATCTCAACGTGACAACACTCAATCAAGATACAACCGACCGCGAGGTTCTCGATGCACTGCAGTTAACCACGTACGATCATATCATCGTCATGGCAATGTCCGACATGCTCGACGTGGACGATGCCGATGCCGCCACCTTGATGACCCTCCTCCATTTGCGCGATATTGCCGATCGAACCAAACATCACTTCACCATCGTCAGCGAAATGCTCGATGTGCGCAACCGCCGACTCGCTGATGCGACTCGTGCCGATGATTTCATCATCAGCAATCGCCTCGTCAGCTTGTTACTCGCACAAGTCGCCGAAAACAAACGCCTTAATGCATTGTTTACCGATTTGTTCGACCCTGATGGCTCTGAGATTTATCTCAAACCGGTCACCCACTATGTGAAAGCCGGAGTTGAAGTGAATCAGGCGACGCTCATTGATGTAGCCCAATCTCGCGGTGAAATTGCTATCGGTTACCGCATTCATGCACAGTCCTTTAATAGTGGTACAAACTACGGAGTCGTGCTCAATCCGGCCAAATCACAGCGAGTTACCTTCGCCCCTGACGATCGTATCATCGTCATTGCCGACAGCTAACTGTCGACCGCATCTCAGTGTGACTATATATGCACTGCTCTCTCATGAAAGAAGCGGTGCAGTTCCTTTGCAAAATCGGTATACTGAAGATGAGGTTACCGAGAAAGGACTTCACATGGAACTGACCATTAATGGCCAGACATATACAATTGCTGACCTAGGCGATACACGACCACTCCTCAACGTCATTCGCGACGAACTCAACTTAACTGGCACCAAAATCGGCTGTGCCATTGGCATATGTGGCGCCTGCACCGTACACGTGGATGGCGTAGCAGTGCGCTCGTGCCAAACGCCGGTAAACAATGTCGTCGACAAAGACATCCGCACCATTGAGGGCCTCGCCGACGCCGATGGCACACTCCATCCTGTTCAACAGGCGTTTCTTGAGCACCAAGTCCCCCAGTGCGGTTGGTGTATGAGCGGCCAGATGATGACGGCGGCCGCGTTTTTGGCAGATAATGAACAACCCACGGCCGAGGACATCGTCGACGCCATGGACAAGAACTACTGTCGCTGTGGTACCTACCACCGCATTCGCCAAGCAGTCGCCCGTGCCGCTGCCATCCAACAGGAGCGCAACGCATGAGTACGCCCAAACCCAAACGCTGGCGCATCAGTCGCCGTGGCTTTTTGATTGGCGCTGGTACTACTGGTGCTGCCTTGGCACTCGGCTGGATTGTCGGCCTGCCCAGATTACGCCTGGCCTTGTCAGACGTCGCCGAAGGCACCGAAAAAGCCTTTAGCCGTGGCGCCCCGAAGGCGGCACCGACGCAGTGGTTCATCATCAACCCAGATAACAGCGTCGAACTCCACATCCAAAAAATCGAGATGGGCCAAGGTATCCACACCGCCCTCGGCCAAATCGCCGCCGACGAGCTCGACATTCCATGGGAGAACTTGCGCGTTGTTGCAGCCACCACCGGCTCAGCAGTCGATGACCCGAACGGCACTGGCAACAGCGAGAGCGTCGTATCGCACTACCTGCCACTCCGTAACGCCGCTGCCACCCTACGCGACATGCTTCGTGCTGATGTCGCCACTAAATGGGGTGTTGAGGCTAGTACGCTCATCATCAGCGACGGCGTCATCAGTCACAACGACAAGTCGATTACTTTTGGTGAGGTCGTGGCCCAACATCAAGGCGAGTGGCAAGTGCCCGAGGGTGAGCCAACCCTCAAGAGCGCCGACCAGTTCCGCTATATTGGCCAACCACAAGCACGTGTCGACTTGCCAGACAAAATTATCGGCAAAGCGGGCTACGGCCACGACATGCGCCTGCCCAACATGCTCTGGGGCGTCGTGGCACGACCCACCCAAATCGGGGCAACCATTGCCAGTGTCGATCCCAAAGACGCCGCATCCATGCCGGGCGTCGTCAGCGTCATTGTCGAAGACCAGTTTGTGGCCGTCGCCGCCGAAAACAAAAGCCAGGCCGCGACAGCGCTCGGTGCCATGCAAATAACCTGGAACACGCCCCAACCCCTGCTTCAACAAGCCGACATCGATCGTGCGACGACCGTACAATCAGGTAGTGGCGTCGTGATTCAAACCGAGGGCGAGGTCGATTGGTCGAGTGATGGCGTGATTCGCCGCGAGTTCCGCACCCCCATGGCTGTCCATGCCCATCTTGAGCCGCAGGCCGCACTGGTCGATGTCAAAGCCGACAGCGTCGAGGCCTGGGTCTCAACCCAAGTACCAGTCGGCTTGCATGATGCAATCGCCGGCGCACTTGGACGCGACAAGGCGCAAGTCAAGGTACACCCCGTCTATCTCGGTGGTGGATTCGGGCGCCGGCTCGAGCCAAACTTGGGCGTCGAGGCGGCACGGTTATCGCAAGCGGCCAGCCGACCGGTGTATGTCAGTTGGAATCGCGCTGAGGAGTTCCGCAATGGGTTCGTGCGCCCGCCCACGCATCACGTGATGCAAGGCAAAGTCAGCGCCGACGGCACGATTGAGGCGATTGAGCATCATTTTGCCAGTGGCGACGTGCTGTTGACCATCTTCCCTCCGGCCGTCGGCACGTTACTGGGGTGGGATATCGGCGCAGCCCGTGGTGCCAAGTTGTACTACACCGCCACCCAAGGCAAACGTACGATTGGTCAACGCGTGGCCTTACCTGTGGCGACCAGCTTTTGGCGTGGTTTGGGCCTATTAGCCAACGGCTTCGCCATCGAGAGTTTGATTGACGAGATGGCGCATACAGTGGGCATGGATCCACTGGCGTTTCGTCTCAAGAACCTGCCAGACACGCGCTTTGGTCAACGCATGAAGCGCACACTCCAAGCAGCTGCTGACGCCGCCGGCTGGGGCACCCCACTCCCTGCAGGGCGCGCCCGTGGGCTTGCCTGTTCGGCCGATGCTGGCACCTGTGTGGCACAGGTGGCCGAGATATCGATTGTCGACAATCAAATCCGCGTCCATCATGTCTACGCTGCCGTTGATGCAGGGCTCGTGATTAACCCGACCGGCGTTCAGACGCAGACCGAGGGCGGAATTGTGATGGGCATCGGGTCGACGTTGATTGAGCAGTTGACCGTCGTTGATGGGGCATTTAGCGCGTTCAACTTCGACAAGTACCCGTTGTTGCGCAACAGTCAATCACCAGACATCACCGTCGTCATCACCGGTGGCGAGGATGATCCGGGTGGTATGGGTGAACCACCAATTGGGCCTGTGGCAGGTGCTGTGGCTAATGCGGTATTTGCGCTGACCGGGCAACGCCTGACCTCGTTGCCGCTCCAATTACCGGCCTAATACGACTCATACAATGGGCAGATTGGCGTGTCATACACGTCAATCTGCCTATTATTGGTGCTTGATGTAGCGAAAACATGAGATATCGAGCCTAATTTGGGTTGCATCGTGCACTTTTTCACAGTATAATGTGACCTGTTACTGGTTTGGGTCAGTAGCTCAACGGCAGAGCACTCGCCTTTTAAGCGAAGAGTTGTAGGTTCGAATCCCACCTGACCCACCAAGTTCCTGTTGTGTGTTTTGGTTTGTAGTGAGACGTAGCCGTATGTGCTACCTAGATTGGCCCGCATGACCGAAGTCTGAAATGCATTTCCCCAGGGGGGGGGCTGTCATGGTTATTTATTTTTTTTGTTGTGTTTTTTGGGTTTTAAAATATGTAAATCAAAGCCACTGCATTTACGCAGGTGCGCCACTTCTACCACGTTTTGTCTCTACGAACATAATTCCGGCTACATCGTTTTCTCAACTGTTCTCAACACGCTCACCATGTTCGTCCTCTGTGTACCACACGCGGGTTCAATTGCCGTATGCGGCGTCACCATATGCTGTTCAGTCTTGGTTATGCACTGAGATTGATAGAAGCTGTATTGATGTCACAACGCGCACCCACAATAAAGGAGGATTGCATGGATTCCACATCGGGGGACTCCCAACACGAGCACGAGGAGTTTAACGCCATCGGCACATTGGTATTTGTGCTGTTGATGCTGCTCGGCTACGTCGTCTACTGGGGGTATCTATGGTTCATCGTGGTGATTGAGCGTGGGGGGATTTCATGATTCACATTGATCGACTCGAGCGCTACTGGTTGATTGCCGTCGGCATCGTCTTTGGTGGCTTTACCGCTGCCTTGTTAGCGAGTGTATTTGTTTTCGGCATTCGCTTGCCAAGTCCTGTTGGGCGCATTGACCCTGCCAAAATCGACCAAACGGAGTTTGCCACGCCCGGTTTAACCGAAGAATTTGACGGGAACTACACATTACGCATTGTGGCCAAGATGTGGTCGTACGATCTCGGCAAAAACGTCGAGAAAGAGGGTTCAATCCCCGTGATTACGGTACCAACCGGGAGCAAAGTGACTATCAAGGCTACTAGCAAAGATATCACTCACGGGTTTTATCTTGAGCAGCACGATGTGAACGTCATGATGTTACCTGGGCAAATCTCGCAGGTCGAGGTCAAGTTTGACCGTCCCGGCAAGTATCACATCATCTGTCACGAGTACTGTGGACCTGGGCATCAAGGGATGATTGCGGCAATTCTCGTTCAATAAGGTAGATTGATATGCAACACGCACAACCAGCGCGATCAGGCGCGATATCATTCCCCAAAGTAGGCATGCTGAGCAGTGAACAGTGGCTGATTGGCTCACACATCATTACTGCACTAGCAGCACTATCCATTGGCATCTTTTTGGGGCCATTCCAAATCTTTCGGCGCGCACCAATCTTAGAGTGGAAGATCCCGGTGTTCTCGTACTACTACCAAGCCCTCACGGTGCATGGAGTCATGAACGCTATTTTCTTCACCACCTTCTTTATCGTTGGCTTTAGTTATTTTGTGGTCACGCGTTCACTCCAACGCGACATGTGGAGCGCCAAGCTGGCATGGACTGCATATTGGAGTATGCTTGTCGGAATTTTATTGGTGCTATACCCGTTAATAACCAACCAGGCGAACGTACTCTACACGTTCTATCCATCCATGGTAGCGCACCCGACGTTCTATCTAGGGTTAGTCTTGTTGGTCGTTGGCACGTGGATGGTATTAGCCAATATTCTGCTCACGTATCGTGACTGGCGGCGCGAGCATCCAGGTGAGCGCGTACCGTTGGCGGTCTACGGCACCATTGCCAACTTCGTGCTGTGGACGGTAGCCACCATTGGTGTTGCCATCGAAGTACTCGTCATGTTGTTGCCGCTTTCGCTCGGATTAATTGAATACACCGACCCACAAACTGCACGTGCGTTGTTCTGGTTCTTTGGACATCCGTTGGTCTACTTCTGGCTTTTGCCGGCCTATATCTCGTGGTACACCATGTTACCCAAGCATACAGGTAGCAAGATTTTGAGTGACCCACTCGCACGGGTTGCGTTTTTGATGCTCATGGTGTTCTCGATTCCTGTCGGTGTCCATCACATGTTCACTGACCCTGGTATCAGTGCCATGATGAAGGGCATTCATACAGTATTCACCTTTGTCGTGGCCGTACCAAGCTTCTTGACGGCGTTTAACATCGGCGCCATGCTCGAGCGTTCGGGGCGTCAACGCGGGGCAACGGGCATTTTTGATTGGTTGTGGAAGCAAGATTGGCGCGATCCCGTGATTGCCTCACAGCTGGCTGGGATGATTTTGTTCATCGCTGGCGGCTTTTCGGGGATCATCAATGCGTCATTGACGCTGAATATCGCCTTGCACAACACCTCATGGATCCCGGCCCACTTCCACATGACATTAGCTGGTGCGGTCACGATGACCTACTTCGGCATCATGTACTGGATGTTGCCAATGATTCGTGGTCGGGCGCTTTTTAGCAAAAAAGTTGCGCTCTGGCAAGTCTATACGTGGTTGGCTGGTATGGCCGTGTTTGGTCATTCGTACGGTCACGCTGGCATTCTCGGCGTACCACGTCGCACAGATCTCGGTGCCGCACCATACGTCAATCCCGAGGCTATTGCATCACTCAACTACTCAGTAATTGCCGGTGTATTATTGCTGATTAGTTCGGTGTTGTTGTTCGTCAACATCTTTGGTACGCTCTTTTTCTCCAAAGAGCCAAACACGGAGACGGCTCCAATCGAAACCAAGAGTGACTCACATGCGCCAATGTGGCTTGAGCGCTGGGGATTCTGGTTGGGTGTTGTGCTGTTGTTGACGCTCTTTGCTTGGGGGCCTGTCTTTGTTGAGACCATTGATCTCGTCAATGGCTTTAATTCTCCTGGCTATCGCCCCGAGAGTATCACCCCATTGCCCTAATATTGGCTACAGCACCGTACAACGATGTATATCGTTGTACGGTGTGATCAATTTGAGGTGCCATATGAATGACTTTTCACCTGCTATGTATCGTCAAATGGGGGCTGGCACGCTGATGGGATTTGGCGTAATTTTCATTTTAATGGCGTTCGCATATTTCCAAGATCTAGCCTCCGTCGCTGCCACTCCCAGCTTGGTGTGGCAGTTTGTGTGTGGTGTTCCTGTTGATGACGGATTAACTGGACCATTGATGATTACATTCGGTACGATTACGACAACAATCGGTGTGGGAGCCTGGTGTTGGCCCAACAAAAGATAACCGCGTTAATTGAGATAGCCGAGCGCATGTGATAGACTAAAAGAGAAATGCGTGTGTTGTACCTGTATGGGATTCACACCAGCAGGAGCATTGTATTATGTCTTCCTCAGATTCGCGCCCCCCACAAGTCACCCACGCCATGGAGGATTACCTCAAGGCGATTTATGAGTTGGCCCAAGATCACGAACAAGTCACCACCTCGCTCCTCGCCGAACGCATGGGGGTACGCCCTGCCTCTGTCAGTGGCATGGTGCGCAGTTTGGCAGACCTCAACTTCGTCACGCACACCCCCTACTACGGCGTCGCGCTGACCGCATCCGGCCAACGCGTGGCCCTCGAGGTCTTGCGCCATCACCGACTGATTGAGTTGTATTTGGTCGAGGCGCTCGGCTTTGGCTGGGACGAAGTCCACGAAGAAGCTGACCGGCTCGAGCATGTCATCTCCGAAAAATTCGAAGCGCGCATCGCCGATCTGCTCGGCCATCCCACCCTCGACCCACACGGCGATCCCATCCCTAGCCTTGACGGGGTAATCCCACACCACCCCAATACCTGTTTGGCGGATATACCCGCTGGAGCCTCAAAGCCCATCGTGCGTGTGCGTGGCAACAACCACAGCGACCGCCTACAATACCTCGAGAGCCTCGGACTCATTCCCGGCAATATCGTCACGGTCGAGACCGTAGCGCCATTCGATGGTCCGCTGGTAATCACAGTGGCGGGGGCATCACATGCTCTTGACCGCCGGCTTGCACGCCTCATCTACGTCGCAGACGAAAGCACTACTTAACCCCAATGTATCACCCACCGAGTGACCAGTTTGTCACCAAAATGCACCGCATGTACGGCGATCTCGGTAAACGATGGTGCGACAATTTGCCGACACACCTCGCCCAACTCGCCCAGCAATGGCAAGTCCAGCTCGGCCCCACATTTGACCTGAGCTTTAATTATGTCTGTCAAGCCACACGCATCGCTGATGGACAGGCCGTGGTGCTCAAAACCGGCGTGCCAACGCCTGAGTTCATGGGCGAACTGACCATGCACCGCCATTATGCCGGGCGTGGTGCAGTCAATTGTCTCGCAACTGATGCCGAGAAGTATGCCGTATTACTTGAACGCGTCTACCCTGGCACACGCCTTCTTGATGCAGTGACCGATGACGTCGAGGCCACCACAATTGTGGCGCATCTGATGCGCAATAGCCTATACCCAGCCGCTGATGACCTACACATCCCCACCATTTACGACTGGGCAAATGATGCCCTAACACATGCTATTACGGTGTGTACCACGCGCGATGATTTAATTGATATAAACCACATCCGTCGTGCCCAAGCGATATTTGCGGATAATCCACAAACTACGCCATATCTTGCACTCCACGGCGACCTCCATCACGGCAACATTCTGCGCGATGCGCGTGGGTGGTGCATTATTGACCCACAGGGCGTCAAGGGCAATGCGGCATACGAGTGCAGTGCGTTTTTGCGCAACCCACAACCACAACTCAGTCAACACCCCGATTGTGAGGGGCTGACGATACAGCGTATCGACATCATGAGCGACATCATGCAGTTACCGGCCAAAGAGATTGCCATGTGGAACTACGCCGCAATGGTGATGTCGGCGTGGTGGTGCTTTCAGGCGGACAAAACAATTGACCCCAAAGAACTCGCGCTCGTGCGTATCTTTTATGCGGTGTGGCAATACTACGCATCACCCTAACGGCTCAACTACTAGTCCACCAAGCATTACCGTTACGGCAACTAACGCAATCAGGCTGAGCACGAGTGTCATCCCAAGATTGACCCACGCTCGCTCTTTGTGCACCACAACAACGTATCCACTGACCACTGCGGCAATCAATGTCACCACACTACTCGTCGCTGGCATCACCCAACTATCCGTGATGGGGTATATCTCGCGATACGACATCGTCACCATCGGTAATACGAACCAGAGTGATACGGCTACAGCGCCCAAAACCGTGGCGATCGTGCCAAGACGTGTTTGTGGGAACCATGGGCGACTGTTAGGCATGGACATCTCCTAGCGCGGTTGATTCGGGGCAGTTATTTGCATATCATCGTTAACCCGAGTGTAGTACCAATCATCACTCGTATTGGTGACAAATCCGATATCATCAACCAAGAAGTGACTAATATTGGTGGCATTCGTTGTCACATCAAATGCAATCAAGACATCAGTACCGCGATGCGCTGTCACATCAATATTTGCCGCAGTCCACCCCGAGGTACTATTACACAAGTCAAAGGTCTGGACGACGCTGCTTTGAATTGATACGGTAGCGCTATCGTTTCCACAACTATCAACCGAGCCCGCATAGTAATAAAAGCGTAGATAGACTGCATCAGTAGGAATACGCACGGTTTGTGAAAGAGCCGTCACTTCGTTGTTATTGCCACCCATCCAGGCATACCATCGTCCCGAACGCGCACTATTTCGGATATCGTTGGTAATCACCGAACCATACAACAGCGAGCTTTCGCTCCACGTTGACCGCCCATCCTCAAAATCACCATTGGTAATACTTGTCATCCATAGCGGCAGCGGTGTGCGGGTGGCGGTAGACGTGGGGAGTGGCGTACGCGTGGCAGTACGGGTCGGCGTGCGCGTACGACTTGCGGTAGCCGTAATCGTCGGGGTACGGGTAATCCGCGCCCCAAATGCAGCCGACCCCAATGTAATTACTTGCCCATTGCGCAAGCCGAACACGCTATTTTGATAACCGGCGGCCATGCTCACAACATTTGTCATGCTCGCAGGGATACTGAGTTGCCCGAGATTATTCAGCCCCCATGCCCGCACGGTGCCATTATCAAGTAAGGCTAATGAAAAATACTGCCCGGCACTAATCGCTTTGACGCCACTTATACGCGGTAATGTGCGTTGGCCATATGTGTTCCCACCCCACGCCACCACCTGCCCGCCCGCAGTCAGAGCCAGCGAATGATCAAATCCTGCGCTAATAGCCACGACATTTTGTACGTTCGTGGGCACACGCGCTTGACCAGCACTATTGTCGCCCCACGCCACCACCGTCCCATTACTACGGAGTGCAAGCGAATGCCCATGACCAGCCGCAATAGCCGTCACGTTTGTCAAGCTCCGGGGCACTCGAATTTGGCCAAGGTTATCACCACCCCAGGCAACGACGGTGCCGTTGCTCTTGAGTGCGAGCACATGGCGCATCCCGGCGGAGACGGCCACGACACCACTTTGGGCTGCCACAGGGACACTCTGTTGATTAAAGTCATTCGCACCCCACACATAGACGCGACCAGCACGGCTTAATGCGACCGCATAATTGGTCCCCACTGCCACATCGCGCATCAGCGTGGTCGTCAACCAACGCGGAATGGTCGTTTGGCCATCACGGTTATACCCCCACGCCACCAATCCGCCGTTGCGCATCACTCCAAGAGTAAATGACGCACCTGAGGCGATATCAACGAATGACTGCGCCATGGCAGTGGGAGTGTACGTCTTGGAGGCAGTTGGCGTATTGGTATGAGTAGCAGTAGACGCTACCGCGCTTGGTGTCATAGTTGGTCCAGTATCGGTATCAATCGGCACAAATGACTCCACCCATGGGCGCAAATTCGCCACGTGTGTATAAATACCCGGATAGCCAGGCAATGCGCACCCTGTCCCTGAGCTTACAACTCCGGTTAGTTTATAAACGCCACTATCGTTCTTAAAAATCGGGCCGCCGCTGTCTCCTTGGCATGAGTCGACACCACCTACGGCAAAATTCCCAGCACAAAACATGCGTTCAGTGATCGTGCCATATACCCCATCACACGTTGCCGAACTCACCACTGGTACATTCACTTTGCGCAATTTGATTGCTGCACTACCATTGTATGACGTATGACCCCAGCCACTGACGGTGAAGACGGTACTCGGATTATAAAGACTCGCATCACTAGCACCAGCTAAATAGATAGGTGCCACTTGACTATTAAGTGTAAGTGGTGTGCTTAACTCGAGCAAAGCAATATCGTAATCCAACGTACTATTGTTATAGTTTGGGTGCACAATAATACGCTTTACGGATCGTCGCTGTAAATATGGGTTTGATGCATCACTCGTGCGATCGTGAATGCCAGCCACCACAGTACGCCACGCCGGATTTTCACCGTATACACAATGTGCTGCTGTCAAAATCCATGATTCGTGAATCACCGATCCACCACACGACGCAGAGAGTCCGCTATACGTCAACAAAATCTGCCATGGGAACTCATTGGGGGTTGCCTCAATGCCACCGACAATTTGGGGCACCACAATGTGATCTGCAGGAGGCACAGCCTGGGATACTGTGATTTGGTCAGCAGGGGGCACAGTTGGCTGGTCCTCCGCCAAGAGGAGATTTGGTGTCCATATCATGCTGACAAGCAACACCACGATACTCAACGGATACCGCAACATAACAGGTAACTCCCTACCACACTGATATATCCGCTATTGTACAGGAGAACATCATATTTACATTGATAGAGAAGTGATAATACTGTGACGATTCATCATAAAATTGCACAAAATCGGCAGATTGTGTATGCTTATAGACGTTATGTACACACCAGAGGAGTGTCGGCGTGAGCAACCATATTGACGATCAAGACTACGAGATTTCATT
>JBKCLM010000090.1:0-26686 GCA_046300655.1 Chloroflexota bacterium
GTGTTGGGTGGGGGTTAACCACCCCCAATTTTGTGTTATAATGTGGCAAAATCTGGGGGGGGGGCAGGGTTGGCCCCCCACCCCTTCTGTGTTAAAAGACTATGCTGGTTGCTGATCTTCTTGGAACGTACCTGCCACAGACTCATAAATTTGGCCGTCACGCATGTGGTGGATGATATCAGCGAAGTTGTGCACGCTCTGGTCGTGGGTAGCCATGATGAGTGTGACGCCTTCGCTTTTGACGATATTACGCATCAGGGTCAGCAAATTCTTGCCGGTTTGTGAGTCAAGCTCACCGGTCGGTTCGTCGGCGATTAGGATGGGTGGGCGGGTGACGAGGGCACGAGCGATAGCGACGCGCTGTTGCTGACCGCCCGACATCTCGGATGGTCGGTGATCGGCCCATTTTTCGAGGCCGACAAGGGTCAAGGCCTCGTGGGCCCGTTCGCGGCGCTCTTTGCCCGATTTGACACCGTTGATGCGCAGGGGCAATTCAACGTTCTCCCAGGCCGAGAGGATGGGCAACAGTGCGAATGCTTGAAAGATGAAGCCGATTTGGGTGCGGCGGATGAGCGTCAGCTCATCTTGGGAGAGCTTGGCCGTGTTTTGGCCCAAAAACTCGATGCGCCCCGAAGTAGGCGTGTCAAGCCCGCCAATCATATTGAGCAAGGTGGTTTTGCCGGAACCTGAACGACCCATGAAGGCAGCAAATGTCCCACGTTCGATGGTGAGATTGACGCCACGTAACGCCAAGACTTGTTCATTGTTGACACTGTAGGCTCGGACCGCATCGACGACGCGGACGGCAGGGATATTCGCAATGCTCATTTAATTTTCCTCCGCAGGGCACCCATGATGCGGTCAAAGCGACTGGTTTTCAGTTCGGGTGGTGCATCAGCCTCAGTCAGGCGCTTGGCGCGCTCGGCATCGACGGCCTCAAATGCCGAATTGACTGGTGGCTTAATGAAGATGCCCTCCTCTTGCTCTTCCATCACGATACGATTGCCGATGCCGTACTTTTGGCGGACTTCTTTGGGGAGTTGCAGACGACCAGCCGAGTCGAGCATGTGCAATTCTTCGAGATGAGCCGGATCGCGACTATCGGATCCGGCAACATCAACACGCTTAACGGTTTCGCTACTGGTTTTGCCGTCGCGGATGGCCACAACACGATTGACAAAGTGGGCGATATGCGGGTCGTGTGACACGATGATGACGGTCAGGGCGAAGCGACGATTGAGCTCGTGGAAGATGTTAAACACCACCTCGGCCGTTTGTGAGTCGAGCTCACCAGTTGGTTCGTCGCCGAGCAAAAGTGCCGGACGGTTGGCAAGGGCAATCGCGATGGCAACGCGTTGTTGTTCACCACCCGAGAGTTGGGCCAGTTTGTGGCCGCGGCGATGATTGAGTCGGACGGCATCGATGAGCTCTCCGATCCATTCTTTGCGGGCGCGTTGAGCGACGCCGCTCATAATCATCGGCAGCTCGATGTTTTGTTCGACATCGAGATAGGGGATGAGGTTACGCGCTTTCTGTTGCCAAATGAAGCCGACGTATTGGCGTCGATAGGCATCGAGCGAGCCGTCAGTCAGTTTGAGCAAGTCGTTATCGGCGACGATGAGTTTGCCGGCGTTTGGGCGGTCTAGTCCACCGATGACGTTGAGCAACGTGGTCTTGCCGGATCCTGATGATCCGACAAGCGCCATGACCTCGCCACGGCGGATAGTCAAGTCGAGCCCTTGGAGGGCCATCACCTCGAGATCATCAATGCGATAGACCTTGATGAGATTCTCACAGGTGACGATAGCGTCGTTTGTGGTCATATGGCCTCCCCGAGTTTGACGGCTTGGAAGAGCTTCATGCGGCGGAGCAGGATAACCGTAATCAACACGGTGGCCACCAACACGACCATGAAGACTGCATAAATAATCAGGATTTGTTCGGTTGCGATACTGACTGCGAACGGTGGGAATAAGTCGCGTTCGTAGGTGGGTAGTTGCAAGAATGGAATGAACAATTGACTGGCGCTGATTCCAACAAAAGTACCAGCTGCAATTGCCATACCGATAATCAACGTCTGCTCGATGGCAAGTAACGTGCCCAGTTGCCCTGTCGAGAGACCGATGGCGCGGAGCATGCCTAACTCAACGAATCGGCGTTGGAACGCCAAGATGGAGTAGAACAAGAAACCAAGCATCGACAAAAATGCCGCTGCCACAAAGCCGACCGAGAGCAAACCGAAGAAGCCTTGGCGTTCTGGGCGAATGCGCTCCGTGTTAATGACCTCTGGGGCAAACTCGCGGATGAAGACCTTCATGCCGTTTGTGATGGTGCCGCGATAAATTTCGTCGTCTGTAATGGTACTGCCGTCTTTGAGCCGTAACCAGACATCGTACGGATACATGCCACCTTGCATGTCAAATGAGTACTCAAGGTTACCGATGATGGGTGGACCCTCCGATGGATAGGCAGTGGGGAAGAGATTAATATATCCAACGACAATAACCGGCACACTGTAGGTGGCATCAAGATTGTTCATGCGAATAATGAAATTGTCGCCGATGCGTAGGTTCTGGTTCTTGGCGAATTCGCGTTGTACCAGCACCGCACTCGGGTCCTCGGCGAGCAAGTTCATTAATGCGCCGAGTGACTGATCGGCAAAATCATTGCGCCAATAGGCGACGTTGGGGAAATCAAGCCGATCGATACCATAATAATGTGCATCGATTGAGTTGTTGTTGATGATCACTGATACTTTGCTGTTGCCGACGCGAGTAGCATGGGATACACCATCGATGTTGGTGTAGTCTTGGACGGGCAGAAAGAAGTACTTAGGACCGGTGAGCTTGCTTTCGCCGGGGGCAATGACAATCTCATTCAGGCCGCTTTGCATACCGCCAGGAGCACCAGCACTACCGCCATCAACTGTCTGCCCCATGTCGAAGAGTTTGGCATCACCACCAGCGATGTAGTGGTTGCGCTCGAGCAGGTTTTGGTCGAGTGATTTGGCCATTGATGCCGTAAAACCAGCCAAACTCAGGGTAATAATCAGCAACAGAATGGGTCCCGAGTAGGCACTTGGAGTGCGTGCGAGGTAACGCAGCGCTGTGACCGTGGCGATACCAGGCATCCGCCCAGCGATAAACTCGAGAATGCGCATGAAGATAGGGAAGAAGCGTACCGTAATCAGGGCTGTTGCGAAAATAAACAAGCTCGGGGCGATCAACAACAGCGGGTTGTTAAACGGATCGCTGAGGCCGGTCCCGCTCAGTGAACCGAGTGACCCTTGCTGGCGCAACAGCCACCAGCCGTAACCGATGGGAATAAGCATCAGCACGTCGAGGTATGCTCGTTGCCAAAACGGTTTGGTTGATGCACGAGCCCGTTCGCTTTTAAATGAGACAATCGTATACTTCGAGGTCAAAAATGCTGGGACGAGGGCGGCAATCAGCATAAAGCCAACAATCTGGAAGGCGCGCGTCCAGGCGTCTTGTGACATGCCGATGGGGAGCGGATCGACCGGTTTGAAATCGAGGAATGAGCGGGTCCAGGTCATGAATAGTGCTGCCAGTTGACCGAGGATTACGCCTACCGAGATGGCAGCAACACCGATAATCATCCATTCAATAAAGTAGATGCCCATGATTTGACTGCGCGATGCACCACGACTGCGGAGCACGGCGATTTCGTTGCTTTGGCGTTGGACGACGAGTCCAGCGACTAACACGACGAAGTAGGCAATCAAACCGAGGACAGGAATACTAAAAATCGTCAGGATGGCGGTGAGTTGATTGACGCGTGCGATGTGGCGTACAAGTGCATCGAGAGGAGATACATCAAGGCGCATGCCCTCGAGGATTTTGTTGGCGTCTGAGGTCGTACGATCGATACGACCGCCAAATGCAGGCACCTCGCTGGAGCGGATGACGCTACCATCAGTCACCAGATACCAGACGGCCACGTTGACTGGTTCGGGGTTGGCGGCGAGGATGTGCTGACTGAATGCCTCTTCGGTGGTGAAGAGTGACTCACGCAGGACTTCGGGGGCATAAAACCAGTATTCGGACTCAGGGTCGCGGGGTTGCCAGATGCCACTCACGCGTACGGGAATCATGCTCTTCTCGGGTGTTTCGCGTTGGGCAAATACGTAGTATATCTCACCGGGTTGGAGGCCCAGTCCGAATGCGAATTCGGCGGAGAGCAAGACTTCGAGGGGTTCATCGACAGATGTGACCTCGGGCAAGCGCCCATCAAGGAGATCGATGTGGTCGCCGATACCTTGTGCATAGGCGAGCGATATCCAACCGAGCGGTTGACCACCACCGTCGGCAGTGAGCCGAAGTGGGATTTTGTCGGTGGCAATATAGCGCGTTTGATTGGTGACATCAAGGCCGAGCTGATCGGCAACCTCATCGGCAAAATAGGTGTTGACTGCGGCAAGTTTTTGGGTGTCGACATTGCCTGAGATGCTACCGAGATAACGATACATGAAGGCAAAGGGGGGGCGACGCGTGCCATTCAGCGGACTGCTGAGTTCATCGCGCAAAATGCGGTAGCCGACCGCTTCGGCATAGACGGGGATACTGACCACGATTGCGACTGCGACGGTGAAACCCGCCGCAATCGCCAGAATCAATGATAAGTTACTCCAGAGCCTACGTCCGACCACTACGACCATGCCAGTAAGCCACGCCCAAGGCGAGCTTCCCAGGGCACGGCGAGGGCGGTTGGCGGCTGAGTCGATTGATTTAGTTGCCATCGATCCGCTCCTCAGGTTGGGTTACTGGCCTACGACAATATCGCCTTCTTTGAGGCCTTCGAGAATCTCAACGCGTTCGCTACTGACGATGCCGATGCGCACGTCTTGGCGGCGCTGGCGATCGCCCTCTTTGATGACGACAAAGCGGCGTCCCTCAAAGGTGCGTACAGCTTGTGGTGGGAGCCAGAGCGCCTCAGGTTGGCGTTTGAGTGTGACCACAACTTGGGCCAAATCGCCGACATCAACGGTCAAATCACGTGGCAAATCAAACGAAATGTGGTAGGCAGGGTCTGCGTTAATGGTTGACGATGACGATGTTGCTTTGGTTGGTAGTTTGACAATCGTACCTGGCACGGTAACGGCTGGTGCACGGGCAAAGAAGATTTCGACGGCCATACCGACGCCGATGCGGGTGGAATCCTCGGTTGACACGCTTTGGACGAGGATTTCTTTGTCAGTGTCGTTGATGACGGTGATGACGGGGCGATAGGCCTCGACTGATTTGCCAGGAGCGGTGCCGATTTCGGCGACGATACCATCAAATGGAGCAATCAACTGACCGGCTGCGATGGCCTTCTTGATGTTTTCGAGTTGCAATTCGGCAGCCGAAAGCGCCTTTTCAAGTTCGGGATCGCCCGTTTGAGATGCTTCCTGAACAGATAGCTCTGCGCGCTTCACGGCGCGTTCGGCACTGGCAATCTCATCGGCATCAGGAGTCTTCACCAGTATGTCGTAGGCGATTTGGGCGCGCTCAAGGTTTGCTTCAGCCGCTTGGATGAGCGGTTGGCGTACAGCTTTGGCGGTCTGAAGTTGCTGATTGGCGGTATTCATCGCTGCAGTGCCGCGATCAAGGTTGTTTTGGGCGGTGATATACGCCTGACGACGCTGGTCGTATTGTGGATTCTTTACGTCGCTTTTGATGTCGTCCCAGTCATACAGGGCTTGTGAGAATGCTTCTTGGATGAGTGGCAGGTTACGCGTGGCCTCGTTGAGGGCGATTTGGGCATTCTCGATGTCAATTGCCGTGTTGGCGATCACGCTGCTTAAGTTGGCTTTGGCGTTCTCGAGCGTGGCTTTGGCGGTTGCCACATCGGCAGCCTTGGGCTCTTTGAGGCGATTCAGGCGTGCTTGGGCTTCAGCCAAATCAAGGGCAGCGCGTTGCCGTGACAAGTCACGCTGGGTTGCACTGCGGTCGTATTGGATTTTGACTTGGGTGTAATTGACCTCGGCTTGGCGTAGTTGATTTGGCAAGTCACCCAAATCGAGTTCTGCGATAACCGTGCCGGCGGTAATTACGTCGTTGCGCTGGACGTTAATGACTTTGACGAAGCCATTTTGTTCGAATGCAAGTTCTTGTTGTTTGAGGGCAGCCACGGTGCCACTGACTTTGATTTGGTCGACCACTTCGCCCACAGCGACGGTGTATGTTTGCTTTTCGAGTGCTGGTGCGGGTGGGCGTGGAGTCGGTGTGGCACTGGTGTTTTGATCACTACTCGGAGTGCTACAGGATACCAGCATAAAGATAATGACGCTTAGCACGATGAGCTTCTGACGCATAGACAAACCTCTGCTTTGTGGTTATTGACCGTGAACATCTTCGTAATCACGATTATACGCTATAAAGATTGACAAATGTATGATAAGTAGTGGCGAATTTATACATTCTGTTGAGTTTTAGGTGATGATAAACCTCAGGGCTCAAACATGCATGATGAGTACAATAGCACGTTCACATGAAAAACAGATGAACCGAGGTGGTACCTATCTGCAGATTGAGAGGGTCTGATGGTATAAGATGGTATAATTCGCAAAGATATGTGGTGAAGGAGTTTTGAGCGTGCGCACCAGCACCCGGCACCTACAGTTTAGTGTAAGTCAAAACGACGACTCGATTATTGCTGACACAATACTGAAGTGTGTAGCTGATGATTCAGTGTCGATTGCTATGCACAAAGGTGATTTGTTTGTTGTGCTTGAGGGAAGTGGTGACCTGGTCAAGCAACGGACGGCGTTGCAGCTGGTGATGCGCACGGTGCGTAAAACGTTTTATGAGAATAATTCGTTTAGCGTGCAGTCGTCGTTACGCCGTGCCATTGTGGCAGCGAACAATGCGCTATATGAATATAATGTCAGCCTGCCGGTGGCCCGTCGTTGCGTCCTGGGCATGAGTGCGGTGGTCATTAAGGGCAATGATGTGTTTGTCGCACAAATATTGCCTGGACAAATCTACGTCAATCATCAGGGCGAATTGCGCGCAATACCGATTGACATGACATGGCGCAATAATCAGAACCGTGTGGGTAGTCTGACTGGTGTGAGCACGAACCTTCTCGGTGGTAGTTTATCGGTCGAGCCGGAATTCTATCGCGATCAAATAGCAATCGGTGATGGGTTGATTTTGGCGACGAGCAACATGGCGAGTATCTTACCCAAGGCCACCGTCATTGATATTCTCTCGCAGTCAACGCTGTCAGGAATGGTGTTGTCGTTACGCGAACTCTGTGAAAAGGCCTCAATCCCGTCGGCTTATGGGCTGGTATTGTTGATTGATGAACAAATTATTGAGAAACCGACAGCGCGTACAGGGAGCTTTTCGAGTATTACGCAGCAGTTGATGGTTGCCACCGATAGCACCGGACTATGGGTCAATCAGGTGGTTGATTGGGTGCGTGGTGTGTTTTATGGGCGCGAGGAATCGCGTTTTAATAAGTCGATGGGGCGTTGGCGGTTGACAACGCGGAATGAACACCAGCGCATCACACGCAAACCCCCCGAAGTGCCGTACTCGCCTGATCCGATTCCAAACCCTGCGCCGATTGATTTAGGTGATGACATAGAGGCTCAAGCTGCGCGTATGGCGCGTCGTGATAAAACGCCAACGCAGAGGGGTGGTCCAGTGCGTGTGATTGATGCCACCCAGGTTGAGGTGCCATCAACGCCTGTTGATACGAATTATGCACAGCAGATGCGTTATCGAACGCAGATTACTGAACCGATTCGCTATGGTGAGTTGATCGGTTCACTCGCGCAGAATGTGTTTACGTGGCGTTGGATGCCACGCAAAAACAACAATAATCGGCGGATGCAAGCAGTCAATCGTTCGGCGGGGTTGTCGTTGTCGTATCGCAAACAAGCTCCGCCTTTTCCGTGGGCGATGTTTGTGGCAATGGTGGCAATTATCGCCGTGTCATTCTTTTATGGCACAAATGTCGCGCGTGAAAATCGCTTGCAACGTGGTGAGAACAGTCTCAAAAATGCCGAGACAGCGGTCCAATCAATTTACGAGTCGGTTGATGAGCGTGAGGCGTTGCAACGTATTGAACTCGCACGGACGATGTTGGTTGATCTCGAACAAACCGGCATTATCACGGCAACGACGAGTAATCGTCAACGGTACTTGACGATGGTCACACGTATTGAGAAGGCCGAAGTTATCACCCAGCGACGGTCGTTTTTGACGGACGTTACCGAGGTTGCGCAACATCCCATTCAAAGTGGTGTGTTTACGAGTGTGGTTGTACCACCGCCAGCAAGCACCGTTGAAAACTCATTTAACTTCTCACAAATTTACTTACACGACGGTAATGCTGGTGTGCTATATCAAGTGCCTCGTGAGGGTGGTGAACCAAGCGTGGTGTTGCGACCGAATAGTCAGATTGGCGATTTACAGATTTCACGCGTGCATGATATCGCATGGCGTTTTGACAGCATTATTGTGGTGGCACAGAGCATCGATAACGGTCCGTTCATTTACATGTTCCGCAACGGCAACGATTGGAACTATAGTATTTTGGCGGGCAGTTTGGAGTGGAGTACTACTGGGCGGACGATGCGCATGCAGACGTTCAACGGTAATTTGTATCTTTGGGGGGTGACACCGGCGAATATCTTGCGGTATTTGTCCACCCAGTTTGGCGACTTCCCTGAGCCATGGATTCAAAACGACGGCGGTCAAATTCTCGAGACTGCGGTTGACATGGGCATCGATGGGCGGATTTATTTGTTGATGCCAGATGGGACAATTCAGTATTTACGCGATACGCAGGATGGACAACGCGGCTACGAGAAGTCGTTGCCGATTCCTGATATTACTCCTCCACTGCAATCGGCTGCGCGTTTGGTGGTTACGGGTGATGCTGAGTCCGGATCGTTCTTTATTTTGGATAATTACTTTGGGCGTATCATCCAAATTGAGAAGCGCACTGGTCGGTTTATTCAACAAATTACAGTACCTGCAGACAGCGATATCACCCTTGATAATTTGACTGCACTTGTAATCGACGAAAATCAGGCACGGCCGATTTTGTACTTCATTAATGGTGGCACATTGTATCGTGCACCAATGCCTGATCCACCGTTACCATTTAATCAACGGGTAGACAGCGTGGTACTCCCGACGAAGACACCGGATGTTCCGTGACATGTGAAGGGGGTATCTATGTCGATGCGTACGACCGAGCGTATTGCCAATACGCGCACATCTGATCCGTGTACGATTGTGATTTTTGGGGCGACTGGCGATTTAACGCGTCGCAAGTTGGTGCCTGCGTTGTATAACCTACGTCGAGAGGGTCTATTACACAATAATGTGACCATCTTGGGGTTTGCCCGGCGCGACTGGAGTGATGATTATTTTCGCTCGTTATTATTTGACGAGGGTAACAAGCACTCGCGTGTGACGATGGCCGGCTCGATGTGGCATGATTTTGCCCAGCGTATCAGCTATATTCGTTCAACATTTGAAGATGCCGAAGGGTATCAAGCGCTTGCGCAACAGCTTGATGATATCGACCAACAGCAGGGTACTGCGGGGAATCGGCTGTTTTATTTGGCGACACCACCAGAGTCGTACGAGGATATTATTCGCAATTTGGGGGCAGCTGGACTGGCGAATTCGGCAAATGGTGGATGGACGCGCATCATTGTCGAAAAGCCGTTTGGGCATGATTTGGCGAGTGCGCTGAATCTCAACAACGTCATCCACGAAGTGTTTGATGAGCGTCAGGTCTATCGCATTGACCATTATCTCGGCAAAGAGACGGTGCAGAACTTGTTGGTGCTCCGTTTTGCCAACGGTATTTTTGAGCCGATGTGGAATCGACGTTATATCGACCACGTACAAATCACTGTAGCCGAGAACATCGGCGTCGAGGGACGTGGTGGGTACTACGAACAAGCTGGTGCTATCCGTGACATGGTGCAGAACCACATGATGCAACTCTTGTCGTTGACGGCCATGGAGCCGCCAGTTGGTGGCGCCAGTGCAGATGCAGTACGTGACGAGAAGGTCAAAGTATTGCGTGCGGTACGACCGATCCCTGCACACGAAGTCAATCGACACACGGTGCGTGGGCGCTATACGGCTGGGCCAGGGACTGCGCCAGCGTATCTTGATGAGACAGGTGTACAACCTGGATCAACTACAGAGACGTACGTGGCGATGCGTTTCGAAATCGAGAGCTGGCGTTGGGCAGGTGTGCCGTTCTTTTTGCGGACTGGCAAGCGGATGCCTGTGCGAGCAAGCGAGATTTCGGTGACCTTTCGTAGTGCACCGTTGATGTTGTTCCAGGACGGGCCGATGTCACGATCAGCGCCGAATGAATTGTCGATTCGCATCCAACCAAACGAAGGTGTGGCGTTACGCTTTAACTCGAAAGTGCCAGGGCAGGCCAATGATATCCGACCGGTGACGATGAACTTCAACTACGTTGATGCATTCGGAGGCGAATCACCCGAGGCGTATGAGCGGTTGTTGCTTGATGCGATGATTGGCGATTCGACGCTGTTTACGCGCAGTGATGAAGTAGAGACCTCGTGGTCGCTGATTAATCCAATTATCGAGGGATGGCAGATGCTGAACTCACCGATTCACGAGTACGTGGGTGGCAGTTGGGGACCGGATGCGTCGCACGAATTCATTGGGGCGTCTGGTCGGAGCTGGCGCCGCTTATCGTAGGAGCCAGGCATGCGTCGGTATCGCATTCTCGCATTTGATGGTGGGGGGATTCTCGGGCTGATGACGCTCGCGTTGCTCGAGCGTGTTCTCGAGGAGTTCCCGCGATTCATCGAGGATGCGGACGTGATAGCCGGGACCTCAACCGGTGGCATTATTGCGTTGGCCTTGGCGCACGGGATGCATCCGCGTGAAATTCGGCATTTGTACGAAAGCAAGGCTGCGTCGATTTTTCGTGATTCGTGGGCCGATGATGTGCTCGATCTGGGCAACATGCTCGGGGCGAATTATGACGGGCGTGGGCTGGAGCAAGAGTTACGGCGGATATTTGGTGATACCACACTTGGTCAACTCAAGAAGAACGTGTTAATCCCGGCATTTGATTTGGACAACGCATCGCCCAACCCGCTACGGCGGCGTTGGGCGGCGAAGTTTTTTTCGAATATGGGTGGGGTGTACGGCGATCAAGAGGTACCGGCCTACAAGGTGGCGATGTACACCAGTGCGGCGCCGACGTACTTTCCGGCCTATGAAGGGTATATTGACGGTGGCGTGGTGGCCAATAATCCAAGTATAGCTGCCTTGGCGCATGCGCTTGATACGCGCAAGCAACCAAGCCCACCTGCGCTTGACGATATTGCGTTGTGTTCGATGGGTGTGGGGCAGTCGTTACGGTATATCGACGGAGAACGCCTTGACTGGGGGTATGCGCAATGGGCGCGGCCGTTGGTGAGTATTTTGATTAACGGGGTTATGGGGGTGGTGGATTACCAGTGTCAGCAGTTTTTGCATGATCGATATTGGCGGCTTAATCCCGCCTATCCACCACAGGCGAACCTTGAACTTGATGCTATCGACCGTATTCCATATTTGATTGAATTTGCACGGAATGTCGATCTGACGACGACGTTTTTGTGGATTGATCGCACATGGCGTGAGCCAGATCGCTAATCACGCTACTCGATTGCGCCGACCATGGTAATGATTTGCCACGCAGTGTAGATGGCGAGCGTAGCCGGTAGACTCGCCAGTACGATGACATAGATGATACTAAATACGCGCGTAGCAGGGCGGTTGCCCATGATTTTGAAGCGTGGCATCATGCGATTACGGATGGTGTATTGAATGCCACCAACGACCCCAAAGCCAATGGCTGCAAAGACGATGGCTGCGATGATCGAAATAATGATGCCTACGATAATCATTTGAGCTCCTCTGCCGCTTTGGGCTTGGTCAACAGGCGATAAAATACTGCACCGAGCGGTAACATCATCCAAAAACTCAATAAGCGAAACAAAATAGCAGCCCCTAACGCCCCATGAATTGGTACGCCTTGGAGATGTAACGAAAACGACAATGCGGCTTCAACAGCACCACCACCGCCAGGCAATATGGTGAACAAACTGACAATCAGCGACATGCCGTACGCAGCAAGAACATCCAAAAACGGTGCATCGATGCGCATACCGTAGAGGAGTGCTGTCAGGGCGAGAGCATGGAACACGAATATCCCCATTTGCAGCGCAACGATGCGGCCAAACTTACTAGGTTGTGCGGCAAAAATTGCCCGACTATTGGCGATTTCTTCGATTAAGAGCTCGAGAGATTTGGTATCCCACTCAATGCCGATTTTGAGCAAGCCAAGGCGAAGTCGATGCAACCAGCGTGCGACACTTTCGGCGGGACGCGTGGCAACGACGACCAAAAACGTAGCGACGCACAACGTGACAATCACTGCGGTGATAATCGGTGTGGTTGCCGTAAAATCAGCCGTAAGCGTGAGATAGAGTAATCCAGCACTGAACATGAGCAAGGCGGCGCCGTTCCAACTGAGTAATTCAGTGCCGGCGACAACTGCCACGCTGCTTGTGGGGAACCCACGTATGCGCAAAGCGGCCACCAAAAATGCATAGGCGGCAACACTCCCCATTGGGACAGCTTGATTGAGTAGAATGCCTACTAAAGCCGTTCCTATAAGCCATAGCATTGTCTCACGGTGATTGAGGATCGACAGGACTGAACCATATATCCAACCGGCACAGATAAACCCGAGCACAATCATGATGAATGCCACACCAATCCAGAGCGGCTCGGTGGTTTGGAGCAAATGAAATGCCTCGCTGAGTTCAGCGCGATTGTAGTACGCCAGTGTGATGACCAAACTAATCAGGATAATACTTATTATCCATGACCAAGGAATCCTACGTAATGACATGCAAACCTGTCTCTATTGTACTGACCGTGAATATCATACCACTGATACTTGGAGAATAACATGCCCTCAGCGAATGATGTGACGCTGAGGGCTGAGTTGATATGCAGGCAATCACACGTTAGTGGTCGTGTTCGTGTCCAAAATGTAAGTGCGCATGACTGTGCGGTTGGCCATCGTGCAAGTGATAGTGTGCATGGACGAGATTGGCATTCAGTAGCATATCGTGGTTGGCCAGGATGGTGGTGGGTGTGTCATGGGCGACAATCTGACCTTGCTTAAAGACGTAGGCATCGTCGGCGATGTCGGGTACGGTATCAAGATCATGCGTGGCAACGACCACCGTCTTGCCGGTGTTGGCCCAGCCGACAAGGAAGTCGACAACGCGACTTTGGCTTTTGGGGTCAAGGGCTGCCGTTGGCTCGTCAAGCAAGATGACCTCAGGGTCGATGACCAGCACTGAGGCAATGGCCACGCGCTTCTTCTCGCCACCAGAGAGACGATGGGGCGCACGATCTTTGAGGTGGGTAATCTCGAGCATGTCGAGGGCTTCATTAACTTTTTGGCGGATGGTAGCCGTCTCCCAGCGTAGTTGTAACGGTCCGAAGGCGACTTCGTCGAAGACGGTCGGGTTGAACAACTGCACGTCAGGGTTTTGGAAGACAAATGCCACGCGCTTACGGAAGGACAAGGCAAAGGTGTCGTCCATTAAATGCGACTCATCGAGTGTATGCCCGAAGGCCTCAACCGTGCCTGATTGTGCGAAGTAGAGCCCGTCAAGGATGCGCAACAGCGTCGATTTGCCTGACCCATTGGCTCCAAGAATTGCCACGCGTTGCCCACGCTGAATCTGCATGGTAATGCCTTTGAGTGCTGGATTGTCGACGGTGTTTGCATAGGCATATTCGACGTTGTTGAGATTAAAAATCGTTTCCATCTGTGTTACTCCATATGCCTACTGCAAACCAAACCATAAACCAATGCTGACGAAGACGGTCAAAAGAGGAATCGCAATATAGTCAGCCGTGGTCAAACGAAACTCGTCGAGGGTATACACCTCGCCACGGTAGCCACGCGATTGCATCGCCAAAAAGACATCGTTGCCAAGCTGGAAGCTTTTGCTGAGCAGGACGCCAACAGTGGCCGCTGCGAGGCGCCGGGCCTCTTTGTCGGGTAATTTACCAATCATGCGGCTTTGGCGAGCCTCGAACATGTCGCTGGCTGATTGCAACATCAAGAAAATATAACGATATGTCATGCCCAATATCACTACGACGAGTGTCGGGATGCCGATGACGCGCATCGATTTGAGCACATGCATCCACGGCGTGGTCATGACAAGCAAGAACGACAAGGTAATGCTGACCTCGGAGCGCAATAACAAGAATATGGCACTACGCAGGCCATACTCGCTGATTGGCCAGTTGAGCCATGGGAGGGTTGCAAGTGTCGGTCCGGGCGTAATAAAAATAGCCGGAAACCCGATCATTCCGCTGAAAATAAACATGCCAACCCAAATTGGTCCGAATGACTTGATGATGGGAATGCGTGAGAGCAATGCCAAAAGTAACGCAAATACTGCTACGACCGCCACGACCCATACATGCCGTGCGGCTGCTCCGGTGATAATCAACCCAAGCATGCCAACAAACTTGACGCGTGGGTCAAGTCGTTGGAGGACGCCACTTTGTTCGGATAACTGTTCGGCGTAGAGTGAGCGTTCGAGCGTCTCACTGAGTGCGTCGATGGTCCGTTGAATGAAATTGCCACGACGTTTGCCGTGATGCGCCTCACCACCCATGCGAAAACTCCTCGGACAAGTAAAACTGACGACAATGGGGCGTGCACGGATGCAAACGCCCCATTGAGTCGATGATGAAAGAAAATGACGGGGTATTTAGTTGGTGGCGCCGTTGTTCTTGCGGAATCGGTCGGCAATTGCCCCGTATAGCAAGAAACAGAGCATGACTAATCCAGTGCCCATAACCGCTGAGAAGATGTAGCCGACTGCCTCGTGAGAAATAAACGGTACGGCGTAGTCAGGAATGGGCGCCTCAAACCATGACCCTAATGACTCCAAACCCGCTGGAGTGCTTGAAACTGGTGGCTCTGCGCCGAGTGACGCCTCGGTGATGGCCTGACGGGCAGCGGGATCGGCAAACTCCTCAGCGCCCCACTCGCCCCAGGCGGTACCGGCGGCAATCAACCCGAGCGGTGAAAGAATCATCATTATGGCGATCATAACCCACAAACGCCGTGTGCCTGCCCACGTGCCGTCGACCTTGGCTTCAGCATCCTTTTGGGCGGTCAGTGATAACAACGCGACATCGCTGCGTTGCAAGTAGGCAACGACGCCTGCGGTGATGAACATCTCGGCCAGACCGGCGATGCCGATGTGCCCGATCATCATGGCTGGGATGGCTACGTCAAGACCGTATGGCGCATACAATGGTGCGCCGTTGGCGTCAGTGAACCACAGTGGCTGTACGCCGAACTGCAAAGCGGTCACGAATGCGGCTGCGTTAATTGCGAGATAGCCTGCCAGTCCAGCGGCAATGACGCGGCGTGGCGACGTCAAGGCACTTTTGCCGGATACGGCGTTGTAAACCCAAATGGCGACGAACGAACCGACGACGGCGATGTTGAAGCTGTTGGCGCCGATGGCGAGAATACCGCCATCGCCGAAGAAGATGGCTTGAATGGCCAAGGCGATCGATACCGCAAGAATTGATCCCCACGGTCCGAGGACGATGGCGGCAATGGCGGCACCAGTCGCATGGCCGGTTGTACCACCAGGGAGCGGTAAATTAAACATCATGATGATGAATGAAAACGCAGCGAACACGGAGAGCAACGGCACCATGCGCATGCTTAACATTTTTTTGACGCGCTTACCGGCGATATACCAAAACGGTGCTGTAGCAGCGTATAAAGCGACGGTTGTACTTGGGCTAAGATACCCCTCTGGAATGTGCATCCTGTTGGACTCCTCTCACATGTGTCGGTTTTGAGGGTTCGTGTATGATGTATTTCTTAATGACCCTTAACAACTCGTACGTGTGACAAGTGCAATCTGGATGTAGGAATGTGCTAGTGAGACGGTGGGAGAGTATCTGCGAGCCAACGCTCTACAATCACCACATCACGCCACTCACCGTCGAGCTGGGCATGAGCCTGGTAGATGCCGACCTCGCGGAAGCCGAGTTTGGCCATGAGTCGGCGACTTGGCTGATTGGTGACAAACACGCGCGAAAGAACCTTCCAGAATCCATGTGTCTGCGCAGCCGCAAGTAACGCCTGCATCACGACGTATCCAGCGTTGCGCCCACGCCAGTCGTGTTCTACATAGACAGAGAACTCAGCAATCCCGGCATAGCATTCACGCGTGCGATATCGTGATGTGCTGGCAAAGGCAATGACCTGGTCGTCATGACAGGCAACCACGCAAGGGAACTCGGGGTTGTTAATCATGCCCAGCATCTCGTCAGCGCTGCGCGGGCGTGTCTCGAATGTGGCATTGCGATCCGCAATGCCTTGGTTGTAAATATGTGCGAGGGCTGGCGCATCGAGTGCACCAGCCCTGCGGGTCGTGTATGTGGAGGACTTAGGATTGTGTGGCATAGGCAGCCAACGTCTCGTGAATTTGTACCATGTGCTTCTGGTCATGGTTGGCCAACTGCTCAACCAAACGTCGGAGCGTCATCTCGCCGTAGACCGCATGCATACCAGCACGATCGAGTTCATCCGGCTCAATGGTGCTGAGCCCATCAATCGTGGCCTGACGGGTGGCGATGAATTGTTTGAGCACGTCGTGCCCATTCATCTGCTGGTACCCCTTGGCGACCACAATCGGATCTGGCTCAAATCGTGGAAACTCGGGGCGCTCCTCGGCCAAAATACGATCCACGCGGCCGACGTAAAGCTCGTCAATGTCGATCAGGTGGCCGATGTTTTCGATGACTGACCACTCATTTGCAGGCTTAAAACGCATCTGGGCCTCGGTGAGTGCCTGTACCACCTGTGTCAATTGATGGGGGAATTCAACTAAGCGTCGTACATTGTCATGAAAATCCTGCACAGAAAACTCCTTTGTTGTCCGTTAATTAGCTTGATTGCTGATATACGTTCAATACACCACGAATCTGCTGATCGTGGACGTAATCGTGGCGCGCCAAATAACTTACCACAAAGTCCACTCGCCATAAGCCAAATTCACCATGCCAACCAGTCCGTAACAAATCAGCGGCCGAGAGTGTTGCCAAATACGTTAATGTCTGCTGGCGTTCTTGGTCAAGCTCTGCCAGTAGGTCGGTGAGTGTGGCTTGCTGGTACTGGTTCCGCACCACAGCAGCATCTTGGTCGTAGGGGATGATGATTGGGTGATTGAGCTGACACATCCGTTCAATCCGGTAGCGGAGCAACTGTTCGGTGTCAATCAGGTGGCCGACATTTTCGCTAATCGACCATTCATGCGGTGCCGTGCGAAAGCGTAACGCTCGCTCAGATAACGACCCTACCAATGTGCGCAGAAAAGGCTGAAAGTGATTCAACGATGCGACATCTGCATGAAATTTATGCCACTCGTGCATGGGTGCTTAATCCTTTACTGTCTGTTGATAGGCCTGAAAGACGGGTTCCGCGCCGGCGTTCCCCCCACAAATTAAGGCCACTGGTTGTTTGTAGCTACTCACGTCAACGAGCCCTGCTTGGATTGCCGCAATACTGGCCGCCCCCGACGGCTCGACGAGTTGGTTAGCCTCTTGCCAGAGCCAGCGCATTGCGGTGAGCATCTGTGTGTCAGTGACAAGCACAATCCGATCAACATTGGCCCGTGCCAAATCAAGCGTGGTTTGGCTGACCATGCGGGGTGACAACGTATCAGCAAAGGTGCTGATGGATGCGAGCGGTGTCAATGCACCTGCCGAGATACTGTGTTTCATACTTGGTGCGCCAACCGGCTCGATGCCGATAATAGTGGCGTGTGGCCGTGCCTGCTTGATGGCAGTTGCCACGCCCGAGATCAAGCCACCGCCGCCAATCGCCACCAAAAACAGGTCAGCGTCTGGGGCATCATCGAGCATTTCGAGTCCAAGCGTACCCTGTCCTGCAATGGTCGTCTCGGCCTCGAACGAATGCACGTACGGGATATCATGTTTGGCAGCGTATTCTAACGCTGCTTCGTGGGCATCGTCCCAGACTGCGCCATGGCGCACGACTTTGGCGCCCCAAGCAGCAATGCGGGCCTCGCGGTCAGCGGAAGCGCGCTCAGGCAAGTAGATTGTGGCTGGGCACCCGAGGCGCCATGCCGCATATGCCAATGCGACACCATGATTGCCGCCGGATGCACTGCATACGCCACGACTGCGTTGGGTCTGGTCAAGCTGGAGCAAGTTGTTGAATGCGCCACGTACTTTGAATGAGCCGGTGACCTGTAAATTCTCGAGCTTGAGCGTGAGATTAGGGTGCCAATCGCCGCGCAGACTTGGTGTGGGCAATAGTGGGGTATGACGGATGTAGGGTGCGATGCGCGCCCGGGCTTCGTGAAAGGCAACGGCTGCAATCATCGAGATATCCTTACACTTATACGAACTAGGATGATTATAGATGAATTATAGATGATTAATTACTTATATGGAGTTAGCAGTGTTTTCATTAGTAGGTACAATTGGCGCCGCATCGGTGCGTATGCAATTTGGTTGACGTCAGAATTAATGTACCAATCTATCACGATAAAATACCAATCGACGCAATTTCGTTCACTTATTGCAGAACCAGATATCGTCGTATTCATGCCCATAAGACGTTAATCTAGGAAAGACCGCCGGAGTGTTGTTCTGCACATGCCGCTTGATTATTGCTCAATAATAACGTGTTTGGCCAGCGGATTATCGTTCATGCGCGCAGCACATTCATGCATGGACAGCACATGGATAAGTATGAGCGGTAACGGTACGCTTGTCGTTTTGGATTAAATAGACGCACTCCATACCATGCTCACAACTCGTCAATCGGCGCCGTCAAAATTGGTTGAATGAATGCGGCAATTAACGCACGTCGTATCTCGGGTGGCGCAGTAATAAATTGATCAAGGCCCACAACGTGGCCTGTGTATGCTACTCCGATCATAAACGAAACGAGCAGAGTTGCTCGTTGGTGAGTATGAGACAGACCAAGTACGGCAAATTTTTCGATAATCGCATTGCGAAAAATGCCGGCAACCATGTCTGCTGCTTTGGGTTCACTGGCAGCGGCGCGTAATACACTTATCAGCGTTTTGAACCACTCATTGTTGCCGGCAATTTCGACGAAAATCTCTGCAAGTGTGATTCCCCAGCGTTCTTGGGGGATGCCGGCCAAGCGATTCGGTAAGTTGAGATCAGGAATATCAGTGATCACAGACTCAGCAAAAAGCTGTTCTTTGCTCCCAAAATAATGCACGATTAAACTGGGGTCGACATTTGCAAGACTCCCTATCTCGCGCATGGTCGCACGATGATACCCCTTCGCAGCAAAACACTGCTTCGCCGCACGCATGATATCACCACGTGCATCACCATTTGCACCACGTCGACGTCCTACAAGCTTACTTTGCTTCATAATTCAACAACTCGTTTATTTGTTTAATTAGTTCGCATTATACCACAGACCCCCACGGCAAACGCATTAAAAGTATGATGTATCAGTATGGGAAAGAATATACACTGAAAAATACTTTTTGTGTAGCATATAACGTAAATTCATGGAAATGACCAATATATTGATAAGAATAAATGCTGGATGTAACATATTTGACGGTAGGATATGTCACAGGAATAGTGATTGAACAATATTAGGTGTGTGATAGCGTATGATGAGTAACGTGTTGCACGTTGGTCATAATCACCACACTCAAGAGAGTAGCGTACAAGATGGATACAACGATGATGGATCTACGTCAGAGCATCATGCACAAGGTGGTACTCGTGACAGGTGGTCTTGGTGGTATTGGGCGTGCGTGTGTGCAGGCGTTCTTGGCACACGGGGCGAACGTGGCCTTTACGTATGCTGCTGGGGTGGAGTCGCCACAGGTTGCAAATCAGTTATTAGCAATGCATCCTGGTCGACTATCGGCGCATGCACTTGATTTGCGGGAGGCACGTTCGATTCAGCAATGTGTCGATGATGTGGTGGCTCGTTGGGGTCAGGTTCACATGTTGGTGAATAATGCTGCAGTGGGGAGTGCGACGGTGGCCACGTATGCTGACGATGTACAGACACAAGATACCACGATGCTACAGATCAACGCTGACGGTAGTCTCAAGATGTGTCAGGCGTTTTTGGCGGCGGCACAGGCGAATATTACGACGACATCGCGCAAGATTATTAATTTTAGTTCGGTTGGCGGGGGCATCCAAAACTTTCCTGGCTTTCGACTATCTGATGGTATGAGCAAGGCGGCCGTGGCGTTTATGACGAAGCAGTTGGCAGCAGAGCTCGTGCATTCGGCGGTTGACGTGTTTGCGATATGTCCGGGTGCGACCAACACGCCGATGTTCCAAGCGAGCACACTCAATCACATGACTGCCGACGAGCAACAGGCGTTTGCGGCATCGCTCCCCAAAGGGCGCTTGATTGAGCCTGCTGATATCGCCAACATTGTGCTCTTTTTGGCGTCGGCCTACTCGACGCCGATGCACGGTGCGGTGATTGATGCCTCGATGGGGCTCGGGGTGCGACCTGGGCTGATTACCGAGCGTGGGCATTAGGAAATTTCGAGGGGCATCTGCATGGTATGCACGACCTTACCACGACAATTATTGCGTTGATTTGTGGTACAAACCCAAAGGGAAGACGATGGATTTTTGTGATTTGGTGGGAGTAGATATCACTGATACCCATGCGGCCTTCGTCGATGCGTTCTCGGAATACGAGGTGCCGATGGAGATGCCCCTGTCGCGGCTGCAGGCCATGTTGACCACCCGCGATTATCGCCCCGAGTTGTCGACGGCCTGTATGGTCGATGGGCGCATCGTCGGCTTTGTGCTGGTCGGTGGGCGAGTGATTGATGGTGCGTTGCAGGCGTATGACTGCGCCACGGGCGTGATTCGCGCCTTTCAGCAGCAAAAAATTGGCTCGCAGCTATTACCCATGGCGCTTGAACGGGTGCGGGCCGCCGGCGCGAAGCGTTTTGTGCTGGAAGTGCTTGAACACAACACCGCTGCACAGGCACTCTATACCAAACACGGCTTTGGGATTACCCGTTCACTCCATTGTTATCAAACCACACTTGGCGATACATCTATGACCGAGCCGGTGGCGCATCAGCCGCACCTCCTTGATACACTTGATGAGGTGGCCTACAACGGCTTTGTGCCGACCTGGCAAAATCAGTTGGCCTCGTATCGTCATGCACCCGATGCATATCATGTGGTTGCGATGACTCGAGCTGATGGGGTTATGGCGTACGGTATCATCCACCGTGAGAGTGGCAGTATTTTGCAGATGGGCGTGCATCCGGCGTATCGTGACGACGGAGAATTGGTTGCAGAGATTGTGGAGCACCTGGCGCATGCTGTTGGGACGCGTCAGTTGCGTATTGTCAATATCGAGGAAAATTCGTGGCTGGATCGGCAATTTGTCGCATCAGGATGGCAGAACTTTATTAATCAGTACGAAATGGAGCGACGATTTGACTGATGCGATGCGCTATGTGCGGTGAGGTAAGTTATAACCACCCTTTGCGCTTCGCCTCTGCTTTTGCACGGGCTTTCTGCATCATTGCCAGATTCACCTGATTGAGTTGTGCATATTGAGGATGATGAGCAAAGTACGGACCGAGATAGCCGTCTTCGTGGGTGAACGCCATAGTCCAGGCCAAATTGGGTGGAAACACGTAGTAGTCGGATAACGACGATGACTCCGGTAACATGTCCGTCAAGAACGCGAGCGTGCTGTCGTTCGCGAGCACCACGAACTCGACTCCCGATTGACGTTTGTATTCCTCGATGGCTGCATCACCACGCATGCAAGGGTAGCAATCCGCACTGAACACGTGCCAAAGGAATGCACGTGTGTTGATGCCTTGCTTGTTTGCGCCAAATACGGCAAGCCATTCGTTGGCAAATCGATTGGCGTCAGTTTTCGAAAAGTGGCGAATCACGGTGCCTGGGCGAATAAGGGCTCCACTGCGGTCTCCGTGGCCGAAGCGGGTAGGTGTAGCACGAGCCATTGCATCTGGCCTAACTAGGTAGTATCTCTTTTGCACACGATAGAACAGACTTCTGCGATAGGAGTGCATACGTCAATGCAACGTTGGCTTGATCGTATGCAGTAAAATGGAATCCTCAGATAGATACGTAGGTTGAATACACATTTGTTGCATGCGACTGGTAGAACGTTGTCAATCAGTATGAAATGGAGAAACGCTTTGACTGATGCGATGCGCCCACACGTGTTGTTGATTGCTGGGCCGGCTGGTGCCGGCAAAACCAGCATGGCTGCGCTGATTGGGGGCAAATCGGGTTGGGTGGCGTTATCAGAGGACGAGTTTTGGGGGCGCTTGCCGCGCGACCCGCATCTGTTGCGGACGGACGCCGAAAAAACCGCAATCCAAGCGCAGGTCGTCACCGAAGCACGAGCGCATTTGGCGCACGGCATGCGGGTGGTGATTGAATTCATCATTTACGAAGATCCACCACAGCCGATTCAGTTTTATACGGATACGCTGAAAAGTGATAGCTATATTGTCGCTGTCCGCGTGTTGCGCCCAGGCATTGAGACCTTGATGCAGCGCCAAGCACACCGTGGCAACGCCCACGATACCGAGCTGAGTGTCGAGATGCGTCGTCTCAATGCCGCGCATCAACTGCGTTGCCTGCACAGCCCAGCAATTGATGCGACATGGGTGGTTGATACGTCACATTTAACCATCGACGAGTCATATGCGACGTATTTTGGCCATTTGGTCGAGTAACGTGAGTGATTACGCCGGATTGGGGGCCACCATCGGCCGATTGATACGGGCTGCCAGAGCGCTGCCAATCACCGCCGTGACGCCTGCCAAAAAGAAGGCCAGCAGGTAATCGCCGGTCGTATCGCGGATGACGCCACCGAGCCAGGCAGCCAAGGCGGCCCCCATCTGATGGGCAAAAAAGATCCAGCCATAGACCAAGCCGACATTGCGTGCCCCAAACACCTCGCCGGTCAGAGCCACTGTGGGCGGGACGGTGGCGATGTAGTCGAGCCCAAACAAAATCGCAAAGACCGAGAGCTGGAACGGGTCGTGGACGAACGGCAAAAAGAGCAACGAAATCCCGCGGAAGCCGTAGTAGATTGCCAACAACAGGCGCGGCGAGTAGCGGTCAGTCAGCCAGCCTGAGGCCAGCGTCCCGACAAAATTCATCGTACCCATCAACGCCAATACTCCCGCTGCGACATCCGTGGTAAAACCGTGCTCAAGGGCGTGAGCCATCAGGTGTGTGCCAATCAGGCCGTTCGACGTCGCGCCACAGATGAAGAATGTGGTGGCCAGCAACCAGAAATCGGGGTGGCGCAGGGCGCGGCGCATGACCCCCTGTTCGGTGTGCACGGCATTGGCTGGTGGGGCCTCGCCACCATACGGTGAGAGTCCGACGTCGGCCGGATCGGTGCGTACTAGGAGGATGACCGGGATAATCAGGATGACCGTAATCACTGCGAGCAAGATAGAGGCAAAGCGCCAGCCACTGGCAGCGCCGACCAAGGCCAAGACGGGCACGAACAAGAGTTGCCCGGCGCTCGTCGCTGCGCCAAACATGCCCTGCACCAAACCGCGGCGCGCCACAACCCAGCGCATGGCGACGGCGGCGCCTAACACGCCACCGACAATCCCAGTACCGAGCCCACTGACGGCACCCCACCAAATGGCGAACTGGAGCTCGTTGGTGACGGTGGTGCCGACATAGGCACTGACGGCGATGAGTACAAGGCCGATGATAGCGGTATTGCGCGTGCCGATGCGGTTAATCAAGGTGCCGACAAATGGGCCGGCGAGACCGTACAATATGAGGCCGATGGCGACTGACAAGCCGAGCGACTCGCGGCTCCAGCCGAATTCGTTGGTCAGGAGCGGCAAAAAGACGCCGGGCGCCACCCGAGTGCCAGCCGAGATCAGAATGGCGCCGGCAATTGCGGCGGCGACCCACCAGTGACGTGAAATACGCATAGCACGACCTTATTGCATACATGAATTGTTGTGTATCATAGCAAAGATTGTTCGTATGCCCGCAAGTTTTGCCGACTAAAGGACGTATTGCATGACTGTTGAACCGATTTTGGCCGACCTAGAGTTGCTTGCCAGCGAGCGCATGAAAAAATACTATCTCGCGCAGGGTGTCCGCGAACCGGTATATGGTGCACCAACCGGCGCCATGAAGCCAATTGCGCGCCCACTCAAAGGCAACCAAGCCATCGCCGAAGCTCTCTACGCCACCGGCGTGTTTGATGCAATGTACCTTGCCGGCATGATTTGTGATGTCGACACCATGACCCCGGCTGACTTTCGACGCTGGATGGACCAGGCGTACTGTGCATTTATTGCCGAATCGGTGGTGGCAGTCTCGCTCGCCGAGACCTCATTTGCCCAAGTGCTCGCCGCCGAATTCATCTCAAGCCCAATTGAAGCACACGCTGCTGGTGGCTGGAGCTGCTACGAGTGGTTGCTCGGCTCGCGCAAAGACCATGAGTTTGATGTGGCGCATATCACCACCCTGCTTGATCGGGCGGTGGCCACGATTGCGACGGCGCCGCCCCGTGTCCAGTACACCATGATTCGCTTTGTGGTGGCCGTGGGCGTCTCGTATACACCAGCCCACGAGGCGGCGCTCGCGACGGCGAGTCGCATCAACGCCATTATGAACCCGACTAACGACCCCAAGTCGCCCTACGCCAACCCGTACGACGCGATTGTGCGTGAGGTCGACAAGGGGCGAATTGGATTTAAGCGGCGGCATGTGCGTTGTTAAGCCCGTGGCAAGGTGTAGTGCATCACGGCCACCCCGCAATCAAACTTGCGTGCATCAACGAGGGTGAGCGGTTGATATGCGGTTAGCGACTGAAATGGCGATGCACCGCGGCCGATGGCGGTAGGATTAACGAACAAAAAGAACTCATCCACGAGTCGATGTTGAATCAGTGACGCCACAAACGACGACCCACCGTAGGTAATCATGTCGCCACCGGTTGCGTGCTTGAGCGCGGTTACCTCGTCGGCGAGTGGGCCGGTAGCGAGGGTGGTGTTGGGCCATGGTGATGTGGTCAAGGTGTGACTGAATACCACTTTGGGCGTGTTATTAAAAACCTCGGCACCCGGCTGCGTGGGGTTGGCTGCCCAATACGGAATAAAGCCCTCAGCGAGTTTGCGCCCCAGTAGAATGCAGTCGACCGTGTTGGTCAATGCGCCCACGTACTGGTTGAGATCGTCGCTCCAGGCATGGCTGGCCCAGTCCATCTGGCCATCCGGTGCTGCCATGTAGCCGTCGACGGTGACTTGGATTTGGAGTTTGAGAGTACGCATGATGTGTATCCTGTTAATTTATCGCTCGCGTTGCCCGTTGGCAAGGAGTGTCATCATATCAGCAATTCGTTGGGCGCGCACGTCGGGTTTGCCCTTCGTGCTATCAATCCAGTGCAGGTACTTTTTGCGATAAAACGTCGGCAGGCCATCAAAAAACGCCTTGGCGGCAGGGTTGGTCTGCAGTGCCGCCACGATGTCGTCGGCCAGATTATCCTCTTGAGGCCCTTCAAGCGCAAGCGTGACGGTGACCTCACTGCCGATTGAGATGTGGCAATCACGAATCCACGCGGGCCCGAGTTTGAGCTGATACACGCCATCATTCACCTGCAATGCGCCACGCACCGCAATCGTGTTGACGGTGCCGGTAATGTGGTAGCGCGGGCGTGCGCCCCAGACGGTGGCTGGATCGAAGGGGATGGTAATCACGGCCGATGTACCGTGCTTTGTCAATGTGGTAGTGAATGTGGGCATGGTTGTTATCCTCAAAAATCTTACCAGTAGTGCGGTTGATGTAGGGTGGTGGCACACTGAATTGTCCCTTGGATGCGGCCAATAACCTCGTCGTGTAACGCCTGTACCATCCATGCATCCGCATGGACGCTCGGGATTGGGTAAGGTGCGATAAGCCCATGTGGTGTGGCCGGCCTGAAGCCAAATCGGTTGTAGTAGGCTGGGTTGCCGTACACAAACACGAGGTCGTACCCTTGTGCTGCCAGATGCGTCAATCCTGAACGAACCAGCGCACTGCCGATACCGTGCCGTTGCTGTGCAGGTGCGACACCGAGTGGTGCCAGGATTTGCGCCTGCACGGTGTGTGGTGGAATGTGGATGGCGGTGAACAAGACGTGTCCGACAATTGTGCCCTCAATCTCCGCCACCAGCGATGTGTGCGGTGTTGCGGTTGGATCATGAGCGAGGTGCTCGACGAGTTCGGCGATGGCATCGCCCTCGGCAATCCCAAAGGCCTCACGGTGGAGTGCACAAATCGTGGTGAGTTCGGTTGGGGCGGCATAACGAACAACCATAGACAATCCTTTATGTTATCGGTATACGCCCTCACTACGCAATAACTGCGTATGGTTGACGATACCGCCCGGCATATGCTGATGTGGTTTGCCCTCTTTGAGCACGCGCCACCACGGAATGGCATAGGGCGATGGTGTGCCGGCAAGTTCGGCAGTGAGTGCGGCCAGCCATTTCCAATACAATGTCGTGCGCGACGGGCAGGTG
>JBKCLM010000091.1:0-42612 GCA_046300655.1 Chloroflexota bacterium
GACTGGATATAGCTGGTGAGCATGGGGTCATCCATGACGCCGTTTTGTTCGCCGTTGAGCCAGTACTTCCACCAGCGAATGGCCTCAGCCTGAAAGCCGATAGCCGGGCCTGGGGAGCCAGCCTCGGGGTATTTGTGGGCCCACGGGCCAATCAAGCCTTTGCGTGGCGCCGAGAGTCCATCAAGCAGACGCATTACCGCATTGGTATAGCCATCGGCCCAGCCACCCACGGCATAGACGGCACAGGTAATTTGGCCAAAATCCTCACAGACTGACCCTTGTTGCCAATACTCGTCACGGCGCTGATGCGACAACCATGTCTCACTGTAGCGCGGTGACTCACTGATGCGGCCAAGCCACTCCTCACGCCAGTGCGAACCAACGATGACCGGATCAGGAGGCCGACTGTTAAATGCCAGCATCACCGAAGCCCACGGCAGCATGTCGACTGCCAACAGACAGCCACCCATGTAATGAACGTCGTCAGCGTAGCGGTCATCAGTCGAACAGACCGTGATAATCGCCTTGAGGGCCGGGGGACGGCGAGCGGCGACTTGGAGTGCATTAAAGCCACCCCACGAAATACCGAACATGCCCACATTGCCGTTGCACCATGGTTGGGCTGCAAGCCAAGCGATTACTTCGCACGCATCAAGTTGCTCTTGGGGTAAGTATTCGTCGTAGAGAATGCCTTCAGAGTCACCACTACCGCGCATATCAACGCGAACCGCCGCAATCCCATGGGCAGCCAAGTAAGGATGACGAATTGCATCGCGACGCACGGTACCGTCATTGCGCCGATATGGCAGATACTCGAGTACCGCTGGTACGGGAGTTGTATAGGCTGATTTGGGAAGATGAATGCGGGCTGCAAGACGTGTGCCGTCAGACATGGTAATCCAGACGGGGTCGAGTGTGTTAATGTCGTGCATATCGATAATCTCATACTTCACGGATTACCTCAATTTCTTTGGCGGCACGAATCCCACTCACCATGGCGCCATGCACGCTAGCTGCTTGGCCATCAAGCGCTGTAGCCTCGCCGGCAAAGTGAATACGCCCATGCGCCGCAGCTAATGCCGGGCGCAAGCCATGATTACCCACCGATACCGAGCTGTATACACCACGACTCCACGGATCATTGCTCCAATCGATAATCTGGCTCTGGCGCAATAGCGTACGTGGCAGGTCACCATAGGCCTGACTCAGCACGTCAAGGCACATGTCGATTGGTTTGAGATGTTGCAAAAGGTATTCGGCTCGCGGTCCGGTAAAAAAGCCAAACAGATACGGTGCATCGGGCGCGATTGTCCACCACACTGGGGCAGGATCGACCAAACTCAAAAAGGTCATATCACTCGGCCAAAATTGGCGCTCAAACTGCAACACAACTTTGGCGCCACCAAGCATGTCGATGTGCTGAATCGCATGCTGTTTTGTGGCTGGTAGCGGTGGCTCAAAAGTAATCATCTGCGTTTTGAGTAACGACAACGGAATTGTGACAAGTACGCGTCGCGCCAGCATATCACCAGTGCGACAAACCACAGTGCAATACGTGCCATGGTCATGAACAGCTGTGACCATCGTCTCAAGGCGAATCTCGATTTGATCAGCCAAGGCACGCATAATCGGCGCATACCCGGCTTTGATGTGGTAATCATGGCCACCGATGGATGTCGTTGCTAGCAAATCATCGCGCATGGCATGCATACTTGCGCGGGCCGGTGTGGTGGCCGCGCTGTGAATATAGCGAATATCGGCGAGATGACGCACAAGGTCACTGACGCCGCGCACCGTTAACCACTCCGCAAACGAAATATCGGGGCCATCGTAGGCCATAATGGCATCTTCGAGCGTGGCAAGGACGTCGATTTCGGGATGGACTGTAGCAAGTTGGTCGACCGCATACACAGCATTGTTATGCCACACGCGCCGCCCTTGCCACAAGCTTGCCACCACCGTTGGCAACTGCAAGCGGCGCACCCACTCCCAGGTCGCCACATTATCACCATGAATAAACTCCGCGCCAAACTCACGCGGGAACGTTGGATCATCATGGTTGCTCCAAACTCGGCCACCAATGCGGTCACGCGCTTCAATGACGCACACCTTCTGTCCCGCATCATGCAGATATCGCGCCGCCGAAAGCCCAGCAACACCGGCACCAATAATTACCACATCATACATGGTGACTCCTTTGGTGTTTTACTAGTGGATAGAGTGGATAGTTATGTCGATGTGATATGCCGCCAACGCTGAATCACCGTCATGGCGACCTCATCCACATCACAGGCCATATCAGCGAGTTGTTGAAGGGCCTGTTGCCATTCGGGCAGCTGTTGGATTGACTCCATCACCTGCATCTCAATGGCTCGATGGAGCGCCATGCGTCGACGATGCATCTGTCGCGGAGTCGCTGGGTGTGTTGCAATCCAGTCACGGTGCGTCAACAATGCGTCACGCAATGCATCAATACCTGTACGCGCCACCGCAGACACACCCACCACCGGCACCTGCCAGACACCTTCAGACGGGTGGTGCATTCGTACGAGCGCCCGTAATTGCTGCAAGGTCGCACTGGCATCAGGGCGATCGCTTTTACTGACGGCAATCACATCAGCAACCTCAAGCACCCCAGCCTTGATCGATTGCACCTCATCGCCCATACCCGGGGCCTCAACGAGGAGCACGGTATCAGCCACATCAGCAACTGCCACGTCACTCTGCCCGGCACCGACAGTCTCGAGCAAAATCACATCGAATCCGGCAGCGCGCAGTAACAATGCCGCATCGGTGGTGGCAGCGGCCAAACCGCCCAACCGGCCACGATTCGCCATACTGCGAATAAACACGCCGCTGTCACCGGCCAAATCATACATACGAATCCGGTCGCCGAGCAACGATCCGCCACTGAGTGGCGACGATGGGTCGATAGCAATAATCCCCACCGTCAACTGGTGCTGACGCATACTCTGGGCCAACGCGGTCGTCAGCGTCGATTTACCCGCACCTGGTGCGCCAGTAATCCCTACGACATGACCGGCCGGCACATGTGTGAGTGCCTGGCGGAGCAATCGGACATCAGGACCGCCACGCTCGACCAGAGTCAGACCACGCGCCAAGGCCCGGCGGTCGCCGGCACAAATAGCCGTTGCCAAGACCACGGGATTACTCACGCGATCCTCGGCGATCAGCCACAGCCATACGAATGAACGCCACGATCTCCTCGGTGTTGGTGCCGGGGCCAAAGATGGCATCGACACCGTGTTGTTGTGTCAATACATCGGCATCCTCACGAGGAATAATCCCGCCGGCAATCACCACACAGTGAGCCAAACCAGCAGCGTCGAGTTGACTCGTCACCTTGGGCAGGAGTGTCATGTGGGCGCCAGAGAGAATCGACAAGCCGACGACATCGACGTCCTCTTGTAAGGCCGCCTCAACAATCATGTGCGGCGTCAGTCCAAGGCCGGTATAGATGACATCCATGCCGGCATCGCGGAGCGCACGCGCAATCACTTTGGCACCGCGATCATGGCCATCAAGACCAGGTTTTGCGACGAGTACACGGATAGGCGAGTCATGCGTCATTGGTTAGCGCTTTCCAGGCCGACGGCCAAAGAACGACGGCTTTTCGACCATGCCGACGCCCAAATCCTCATACTCAGCTTCGCCGGGGCGCATGCCGCGCTTTTGGTTGACCCATTCATTGCGCGCAGTGTTTGCGCCAGCAAAAAACGCCGTCACTGCCGCTTCGTCGCCAGCAGCAAGCGCCGTTTTGAGGGTCGTCAACTGGTCGATTGAGGCATCAATCCAGCGCGCAAGCGCCTCGTTGTTGGTCAGCGCAATATCGCGATGCATGGTCACATCGCCCGAGGCTAATCGAGTCGTATCACGATAGCCGGTAGCAGCCAAAGCGGCCATCTCGCGCCATGACGAGGCGCTCGTTGTCGCATTCACCAGCGTAGTGGCCATCACAAATGGCAAATGCGAGATGCCAGCCACGTAGGCATCATGCTCAACTGGATCGATAAAGTAGCTTTTGGCACCAATACGATCAACCACTGCCTCACACAACGCAATCGCTTCAGGCGGCGTATTATTGCCCAGACACAAACAATAGATGGCCTCTTTGAAGAGGTCATGCACTGCGGCCTTGGGACCACTCTGTTCACGCCCAGCCATCGGGTGGCCACCAATAAACGTATTGTTGGGCAAGTATTGTGCTGCCCACTGCATCACCTGCGTCTTGGTACTTGTCACGTCAGTGACCACGGCGCCGGGCTCAAGCAGTGGTGATACTTGTTGCATCACTGCGGGAATGGCGCGTGCCGGGACGGCCAGAATCACGAGGTGAGTGCCTTTGAGTGCATCCGCCAAGGTAGGAACAACCTTGTCGATGGCAAGACGCACGCGCGCCTCTTTGGCATTATCACTCGATACATCGTATCCGAGCACCTCAACAGTCCCCATCGGGTCTTTTTTGCTATCGGCCGAACGCAAGGCTATCCCCAGACTGGTGCCAATCAGACCCAATCCAATAATCGCAATACGAATCACAGTACAACCTCCCTCGTAAACGACAATCCCTCAGCGTGTGGCAGGTGGCTCCACATACCACAAAAACAAGAGTTCAAGACTTATCAGCATTAAGACCCACAGACCGAAGAAAAACGGCGTCATCGCCCGTAATCCGACCAACAAAATCACCCCGACACCGATTAAACCAATCAGGCTGGCCTGACGGTAGGCACGTCGCACATCGTAGCGCCGGGAGCGTCCGCTAAACAAGAGTTGCCCGACCGCATACAAAATCGGCATCATAAAACTTGACACCGACCAGTACAACGCCAACGACATCAACAGGTACACCGGCACATCAAATAACGACAACATGGAACGAGTCGGTACCGGCACATACAGCAACACCATGAAGAACAAGACGCTGCCAACAATGCCTCGCACCGCGACACCACGGGCGTTCAAGTAGTATTCGACCGGCACATACGTAATCGCAGCCACAACCGCAATGACCAGCATCAAGCTCAGCTGTTGACCAGCATTACCGGCGTTCCATGTCATGCTGAACACAGCAACCAGCAGACCGATCCAGGCAAAACCGACCACCGTAATCCAGCCCAGCAAATATGGTCTAGCAATGGATTCGGTTTGAATCCGCGGTATTTGTTGTGACGAAGAGCGAATACGCGTACGATTGCGACGTGCGACACTCATGCAGCAACTCTCCCACACCATCGAATAAATGGGGCGCATAATGCCATAAATTGTACCTTATAATCACGGTATCCGGTGAACAACATCATAGGACTACATATGCATGCGCCGGCGCATTTGGATATGGTACGCATACGATTCAACCAAAGGAGTTTGAGATGCCACCACTCAAAATCGGCATTGTCGGGACAGGGAGCGTGTCACAGCGCGGGATTTTGCCACATCTTAGCGTGCCTGATATCAGCGACAAAGTCATAATCACTGCCGTCTGCGATCCGGCACCTGGTCGCGCCGAGGCAGCTGCAACAAAATACGGCGTGCCAGCCTTTTATACGGACTACAATACATTCCTCGCACATGCTGACATTGATCTTATTACCCTCGCCACTCCCATTGGCTTGCACTATCAACAAGGCAAAGCGGCGATTTTGGCCGGTAAGCACGTCCACTTCAACAAAAGCATGACCACGACCGCCGCCGAGGCCAGTGAACTGATTGAGTTGGCGGCTGCACGTGGCCTAAAGTTGGTGGCATCGCCCGGCGAGATGAACCGGCCCCACAATCAGGCCATCAAAAAAATGCTGGCCGACGGCGTGATTGGCGATTTGTGTTGGGCTGTCTGTGGGGCGTCATTTGGGCGCTACCACGAAAACGAAGAGTACCGCACGGGTAACGACCCACTGACCAACGTCGATCCATCGTGGTACTACCGCAAACCGGGCGGTGGCCCGTTATACGACATGACCGTCTATGCGTTGCACGGCTTGACCGGTATTTTGGGGTCAGCCAAACGTGTGACTGCGATGTCGGGCGTGCGCTTGCCGTTCCGCGAATTCAAGGGCGAGATGGTCGCATGCGATGCTGACGACAACACCTTGATCCTGATTGATTTCGGCAACAACGTCTTTGCCATGGCCTATGGCACGCCAGCAGGCAGCGTCAGCGAGGGCTTTAGTGGTAGTTACTTTGGCACCAAAGGGCAAATTGTTGGCCTAAAGCTCAATGGGCAACCGTTCGATTACCCACGTAGTGACGAGGCTGACAAACATCCGCATGGGCGTTGGGCCGGTAATCAGCTGATTCTGCCGCATGTCACTGAGGCACACTACCACATTGATGAGCATCATGTCTTTGCGGATATCATGCAACTTGTCGATTGGGTGCGCGAGGGCACTCCTGCAGTAGGGACAGCTGAGCATGCGCGCCATGTGATTGAGATTATCGAAGCCGGATTGCGCGCCGCCGAAACAGGACAGACACAACATCTGCAGACGAGCTTTTAGGCGGATTGAGCAACAGCGTGCGGTGCATATACCGCACGCTGTCAAAGATTAGAATCTTGAATTTTTGTAAATTTCTCTTGTTGCACCCAAGTTAGTTGTGATAAAATAAACAAAGACGTATTGAGCGTGATGTATATGTGTGTCTTGTTCACAATTTTCGGCATATTTGTGGACTTTTCATGCAAGATACATCTAACTCATATGCCGGATGCGTATGAGATGCACGGGGCATCATTCACGCAGAGAACACATATGTGATGAGACGTGCACATGTGCGGATGCAAATGATGTCAGATTCAGACTTTAGAAAGGTACCAAATGGCTCAGGTATTTAATCGGCGAGCAAACACTATCGCCAGGTTGAGTATCTTCGTTGGTGTCCCGGTAGTATTGATACTGCTTGCGTCAGTATGGTGGTACTACACGCGATCCGACTGGGTACGTGATGTCGGGCCGGCACATGCGGTGGTGCAACCTGGTAGTGGGTTTAGTCACCAGCTTCACGTCGGTGGTCTCAAGATGGATTGTCGTTACTGTCACAACTCAGTAGAGGTGTCGTCAAGTGCAAATATCCCATCAACCGAGACGTGTATGAGTTGTCACTCACAGGTGTTGCACGAGAGTCCGAAGCTCGAATTCGTACGTAACAGTTACGTCAACGACGAGCCAATCCAATGGAACAAGGTACACGATTTGCCGAAGTTTGTGTACTTCAATCACAGCATCCATGTCGCCAAGGGTGTTGGGTGTTCGTCATGTCACGGCAACATCGCCACCATGCCGGTGGTGTACAAAACCCAGGCACTCTACATGAGTTGGTGTTTGGATTGTCACCGTGCGCCCGAGCAGTTCCTCCGTCCACAGTCCGAGATTTTCAACACCGCCTGGGAGCCACCAGCGGATCAAATTGAGCAAGGCCTCAAGTTGAAGGAAGAATACGGCATTCGTGACTCGTTGCAGCTTACCAACTGTTCGATCTGTCACCGATAGAGCGAGACAAAGTAGACCATGAGCAAAGAAACACACGACATTCAGCAGAACAGTGGGCGTAGCTACTGGCGCAGTCTCGACGATTTGGTACAGTCGTCAGAGTTCCAAGAGCGTTTGGCACGCGAGTTCCCACAGGAAGCAGCTGAGTTGCGCGATCCAGTGAGCCGACGTTCATTCCTCAAGCTGATGGGTGCCTCAATGGCCTTGTCTAGCTTAGCCGGGTGTCAGTTCGCCATCAAGCAACCCCAAGAGAAGATTGTCCCGTACGTGCGCCAGCCGGAGCAAGTCATCCCTGGTCGCGCCTTGTATTTCGCCACCAGCATGGCAGTACACGGGTACGGTATTGGTCTGTTAGCCGAGAGTCACGAAGGGCGTCCAACCAAGGTTGAGGGCAACCCAGACCACCCAGCCAGCAATGGTTCGAGCGATGCCTGGATTCAAGCCTCAATCTTGACCATGTACGACCCAGATCGTTCACAGCAGATCATCAGTGGTGGTCAGCCATCAACGTGGGCTGACGCCAGTGCAGCGTTGGCAAGCGCAGCAGCTGCCGCTGGTAGTGGCATCCGCATTATCAGCGAGCCCAACACCTCCCCAACCTTGGCCGCATTGGTGGCTTCATTGCCAGCTGGTAGCACGTGGTATCAATATGATGCCCTCAATGCTGATAACACCAGCACCGGCACGATGAACGCCGTTGGCGGTGTCCAAACCATTTACGCCTTTGATAAGGCCGATGTGGTCGTAGCACTTGACAGCGACTTCACCACCACCGGTCCAACTGCATTGCGTTACTCACGCGATTTTGCTAGCAAGCGCCGTGCACACAGTGCCAAGCCCAAGATGAACCGCCTCTACATGGCAGAGCCAACGCCGACCTCAACCGGCACCCTGGCTGACCATCGTTTGGCAGTCAAGGCAAGCGCTATTGGCGCATTGACCCAGGCTATCGCTGCCGCCGTTGGCGTGGCCGGCGTCACTGCCCCCAGCTTGAGCGAGAGCGAGAGCAAGTGGGTTGCCACCGCAGTCAAGGATCTGCAGGCGAATGCCGGCAAGTCAGCCGTCATTGCTGGCGAGACACAACCAGCCCCTGTTCATGCCTTGGTACATGCAATCAATGCTACCCTCAACAACGTAGGTAGCACGGTCAGCTACATCGAGCCAGTTGGTAGCATGAACACCGGTATCAACTCATTGGCCGCATTGGTCAACGAGATTAACGCCGGTGCAGTGAGCATGTTGGTGATTGCCGACACGAATATTGTCTACAACGCACCAGCCGACCTCAACATTGCTGAGGCCATCAAGAAGGTTCCAACCGTCGTCCACTTTGGTCTCTACCAAGACGAGACAGCCGAGTTGGCCCAGTGGCACATCAATGCAGCCCACTACCTCGAGAGCTGGGGTGACTTGCGCGCCTTTGACGGCACGGTATCAGTGCAACAGCCATTGATTGCGCCGCTCTATGACGGCAAGACCTTGATTGATGTTGTGGCAGCGATGACCGGCAACTCCACATCGACCCACGACTTGGTCAAAAACTTCTGGAAGGGTGTCACCGGCACCGACGGCTATGCCTTCGACAAGAACTGGCAGATTGCCTTGCACGACGGCATTGTGTCAAACACGGCCGCCGCAGCCACCACCCCAACCTTGGCTACCAGCTTCACGGCACCAGCTGCTACCAGCGAAGGCCTCGAGATCGTGTTCCGCGCTGACCCATCACTGCGTGACGGTTCAGTTGCCAACAACGGTTGGTTGCAAGAGGTGCCAAAGCCTATCACCAAGATGACCTGGGACAACACGGCCCAACTTAGCCCCAAGACCGCCGAGAAGCTTGGCCTCAAGCGTGGCGACATCGTCAAGTTGACCTTCGATGGTCGCTCAGTCGATGCTCCTGTGTTCGTGGTGCCTGGCCAATCAGACGATACCGTTGTGGTGCACTTGGGCTTTGGTCGTAGCAAGGCTGGTCGCGTCGGTAACGGCGTTGGCTTTAACGCGTATGCGATTCGTCCAAGCACGAGTTTGTGGCATGGTGCAGGCGTCGAGATTGCCAAGGTCGGCGAGGATTACAAGCTGGCCAGCACGCAAATGCACACCGACCTCGAGGGTCGCGACTACGATATTTATCGTGCCAAGACGCTTGACGAGCTCATCAACCCTCACGAGGACAAGCACACACACCACGAGATTATTGCGCTCTTCCCAGAGTGGGACTACTCGAAGGGGTATCAGTGGGGCATGTCAATCGACCTGAACGTCTGTAACGGCTGTAACGCATGTGTGGTTGCTTGTCAGTCTGAGAACAACATTCCAGTCGTCGGCAAGGAGCAGGTGTGGATGGGCCGCGAGATGCACTGGATCCGTATCGACACCTACTTCTCCGGTGATGCCGAGCATCCCGAGATTTATCAGCAGCCAGTGGCCTGTATGCAGTGTGAACACGCCCCATGTGAGATTGTCTGTCCAGTTGCTGCCACCGTGCACGACGCAGAAGGTCTCAATAACATGGTGTACAACCGCTGTGTGGGTACCAAGTACTGCTCAAACAACTGTCCATACAAAGTGCGTCGCTTCAACTTCTTCCAATACAGCGACATGGAGACCCCATCACTCAAGTTGCAGCGCAACCCAGACGTGACGGTCCGTACCCGTGGTGTGATGGAGAAGTGTAACTACTGTCAGCAACGCATCAACGAGGCTCGTATTGATGCACGCACCCAAGGTCGCGAGATCAAGGATGGCGAGGTTGTGACCGCTTGTCAGCAGGCTTGTCCAACCCAGGCAATCGTATTCGGCAACATCAATGATCCGTCATCGAAGGTTGTCCAGCTCAAAGCGCTCGAGAAGACCAGCTACACGATGCTTGACCCACTTAACACCAAGCCACGCACCAGTTACTTGGCCAAGCTGACCAATCCGAATCCCGAGCTCGGCGGCACACACGGAGAAGCATGATGCAAACATCGCAAAAGGTCAACCAACCCGTCGTTGAAACATACGATGAACTGCTGGCACCGGGGCAGACGTACGCCTCAGTCAGCGCCAAAATCGGCGATATCGTGCTATACCCGGTGCTCAAGACTCCCTGGGGGTGGATTGGTGGCATCGCGGTAGCCGGTCTCTTGCTGATGCTGTACCTCTACTCATTGGCAACCTTGTTCACCGTCGGTATCGGTATCTGGGGTATCAACGTTCCAGTGGCCTGGGGCTTTGACATCATCAACTTCGTGTGGTGGATCGGTATCGGCCACGCCGGCACCTTGATTTCGGCCATCTTGTTGCTGTTCCGCCAGGACTGGCGTACCTCGATTAACCGCGCAGCTGAGGCGATGACCATCTTCGCCGTCGCCTGTGCTGGTATTTATCCGCTGGTCCACACGGGTCGTCCATGGTTGGACTACTGGTTCTTGCCCTATCCGAGCACGCTCGGCATGTGGCCACAGTTCCGTAGCCCGCTCGAGTGGGACGTGTTCGCCATCTCGACCTACGCCACGGTATCCGTACTGTTCTGGTTCGTCGGTTTGATTCCTGACTTGGCCACATTGCGCGACCGTGCGCAGCACCCTGTTGCCAAGTTCTTCTATGGTGCATTGTCACTCGGCTGGCGCGGTGCTGCCAAGCACTGGCAGCGCTACGAAGTCGCATCGTTGATTTTGGCTGGCTTGTCAACGCCATTGGTGTTGTCAGTGCACTCAATCATCTCGTTTGACTTCGCCGTGTCACAATTGCCAGGCTGGCACGTGACCGTGTTCCCACCATACTTCGTGGCTGGTGCGGTATACTGTGGTTTCGCCATGGTAATCCTGTTGATGATTCCGATCCGCAAGCTGTTCGGCTTGGAGGGTCTGATCACCATGAAGCACTTCGACGTCATGAGTAAGGTCATGTTGGCATCAGGGTTAATCGTAACGTACGGCTACTTCGGCGAGATTTTCTACGCCTGGTATTCGGCGAGCATTTACGAGTACTTCTTGATTGTCAACCGCACGGTTGGTCCATACGCATGGTCATACTGGGCGTTGATTATTTTCAACGTGTTAATTCCGCAGCTGTTGTGGTTCAAGCGCTTCCGCACCAATTTAGCCGTCTTGTTGTTTGTCTCAGTAGCAATCAACATCGGCATGTGGTTTGAGCGTTGGGTCATCATCGTACTCAGCTTGCACCGTGACTTTTTGCCATCATCGTGGGATGTGTACAACCCATCGTTCTACGACTGGGCCACGTTCATCGGTTCGTTCGGTCTGTTCTTCGTGCTCTTCTTCTTGTTCATTCGCTTGCTGCCGATGATTACGATCTTCGAGGTACGCGATTTGGTGCACAAGACGGCACACAAGGCACACGACCAAAAGGGGCACTAGCACGCAGGTGCGTAGCGGTTGGGTGAGCAACTCATCCAACGGTCAATGAGAGGTTTGCATGTTCAAACGCAAGTCAGAAGCGGCCAATGCCGCACCCGCCGCACCAGCCACATACGGCATTATGGCGGAATTTAGCGACACGGATGAGATTATCCACGCCGCTGAGAAGATTCGCGAGGCCGGGTTCACCATGGTTGAGGCATACACGCCAATTCCGGTGCATGGTCTCGACGAAGCCCTCGGCCACAAGCCTTCACGCTTGCCGTGGCTCGTCCTCGCCGGTGGTTTGACCGGGTCATCGGGGCTGTTTGCCTTCATGACATGGGTCAATGTCGTCGATTACCCGATGAACATCGGCGGTCGCCCATTGTTTAGCTGGCCAGCCTTCATTCCGATTACGTTTGAAGGTATGGTGCTGTTCTCAGCTTTTGCGGCTGTGTTCGGCTTAATCTTTATTTGTGGTCTCCCAATGCCATATCACCCGGTCTTCAATGCACCCGGATTCGAGCGTGCATCAGTCGATGGGTTCTTCTTGTGCATCGAGGCCAAGGATCCGCAGTACAACGCTGCCAACGCAAAGAGCCTGTTGCAGGGACTCGGTGCCAAAGCAGTGCACGAGTTCAGTGAGTGAGGGGCACATGCAACTGAAGGTATCTTCACTCCGACGCACCAGCATTCGCGTCATCCTACTCGGCATATTGGCATTGGTCTTTTCGGCGTGTCACCTCGACATGTACGATCAGCCCAAGTACAAGCCGCTCCAGGCCAGCGATTTCTTTGCTGATGGTGCGTCGGCCCGCCGCTTGGTTGATGGCACGGTATCGCGCAACGGTCTTAAGATCGACGAGCGCACCACCGGCCGCGTCGGCGGTGACCCAGCTGGCGAGTATGTCAGCATCGAACAAACCGGCGTTGAACTCGGCGAGGCGCTTGTCGCACGTGGCAAAGCCCGTTACAAGATTTACTGTGCCTCATGTCACGGTGAAAAGGGTAACGGTAAGGGCATTGCGGCTGGTCCAATCAGCAAGGGTCCGTTGGGTCTGGTTGTCCCCGGCTTGTTCTATGTAGACGAGCTCAAGGGGGAGCAAGTACGCGGCGAGTCATTCACTTTGGCAGATGCCCCAGACGGGTACTTTTTCAAGGTGATTAGTCAGGGCGTAGCCAATCCAAACTACGACCCAAGCAAGCCACCGACACCAGATAACGCACGCTACACGATGAACCCGTACAATCATCGCATCCAAGATGTGAACGATCGCTGGGCCATCATTGCGTACATCCGCGAGATGCAGAAGAATCCACCCGAGAAGTAAGTGTGAGCGCGTAGCAGAGGGCAACCCTCTGCTACGCCAACGGTAAGGATATAACCGTGGTAGAACAGACTGAAAAACTTAACTCCACCCTGAGTAACATTCAGCGGATGGCAGGTATCGTTGGCGGTGGAGCCCTCGTAATCTCCTTTGCGGGTATCGCTCTGAGTTCAACGAGCCAGGTACTCCAATCGTACCTGTTTGCGTTCCTATTCTTCTTTGGCTTGTCGGCTGGGAGCATGTTCTTGTTGAACTTGCAAGCAGTCACAAGTGGCGTGTGGGGTCTGATCATTCGCCGCTTCGTCGAGGCCAGTGCCATGATTATCCCCTGGATGGGCATTTTGTTCATTCCAGTGGCAATCGGCATCTTCTTGCAACTCGAGGATCTTTACCCATGGTCCAACCCAGATGTAGTCGCCGCAGACTATATCATCGAGCGCAAGGCCCCATATCTCAACATCCCGTTCTTCTTGGCACGCACCGTCTTCTACTTTGCCGTGTGGGGCTGGTTAGTTTACCGCATGCGCAAGTTCTCGATTGCCCAAGAGAACGCACCAATGAGCGAGACGATGACCTGGCGCGACAAGATGGCCCAAACCGGCGGTCCTGGCGTGCTGGCCCATGTAATGTTATGGACGATGGCTGCCACCGACTGGGGCATGTCACTCGAGCCACTCTGGTCATCATCGATGTACCCAGTAGCCTGGATGGCTGGTCAGATCCTGACCAACTTCGCCCTCTGGATTATTGTGTTGTGGCTCCTGACCAAGAACAACTTGCTCGGCTACGACGTGCCAGTTGACCGCTTGCACGACTTAGGCAAGTTCACCTTCGCCTTCACCGTGTTGTGGACCTACCTCAACTTCTCACAGTACTTGATTATCTGGTCAGGTAACGTGGCGGAGTTCACACCGTGGTTCCACTATCGCACGTTGGGCGGCTGGCAGTACCTGGCAATCGCCTTGGTATTCGGTCACTTCTTCTTGCCGTTCTTCTTGTTGCTTTCACGCCACACCAAGCGCAACTTCGGCGTTGTCTCACGCATCGCCATGTACTTGGTGGCCATCGAGCTGGTCTACGTGTTCTGGTTGATTAACCCAGCCTTCAATCATGACGGCTTTAGCATCCACTGGACTCACTTGACCACCTTTGCTGGCGTCGGCGGCGCATGGATCTACATGTTCCTCCGCCACCTGCAACAACTGCCGATTCTGCCCAAGCACGACCACCGCATCCCAGAGCTCGAGGCACAGCTCAAGGGCAAGCATGGTCATGGGCATGCATCACATGCGCCGGCAAACCACTAGTTAGCCCTCATAAACACCCCTGGTTGCAGGTCAGCTGTAGCCAGGGGTGTTTTGTTGTCTCTACACGATTCATAAGCCTACGCTCATCTGTCGTTCATCATCTACGACGATACTACGTATATACAAGATGAGTTACGACTCATCCCCCAGCGCCGAAACCTCTGAATCCTCTTCATCCTCATATACCTCATCCCCCTGCTGGCCACACGGCGATAACCAGCAGGGGGTTCTTCTTTGGTGCGGAGATGCCTCACACACGGCCAAGACACCAGTCTGTCAATCACGCGCCGTGCCACTTTTTTATAAAAAACAACACCGCCCACATGCACCCATCTACCCGCGGCGCGATGTATCGCCATCGAATGAAAAGTCGTTGCTACTCAGCCCACCATACGCATCAATCACCCGTGATTTGCGGTGTACGACTGCCCCATTCCGCAGTTGGCCATGTCGGCTGACTGATTGCATCGATTATCCAGCACGCAACATCAGATCGCCGAATTGAATCATTGACGGCAAATCGATCCGTCACGCGCACACGACTCGTAGGAGTACCGTCTATGAGTCGTGTCGGACGTGGTGCTAGCCAATCAAGTCCACTGTGTGCGAGTACTTGCTCCATATGCGCTAAATCGGCATAGGCGGTACCAATCATAGTAGTGGCGAGCATCGTCTTCATTACGAAATTTAATCCCGCCGCACTTTCTGCCACTCCAGCCGCACTGAGCGCAATAATCCGCGATACGCCACACATCTTCATGCATCGACACATCGATCGTGTTGCCATGTAGGTCAAGTTGATAGGCGAAATAGATGGCGACCACGGGTTATTCGGATTACGCCGTTGCATGCCAATACACGAAATCACCACGTCGATGTCACTCCCCATCGCAGCGAAGAGTGCCGCCTCATTCAAAATATCGACCTGCATGTGTCGCCACACGGGCTGGTCAATCGGCTTCCGTGACAACGCAAAAACCTCGTGCCCCCAGGCATTCGCCATCGTTACAACTGCCCGTCCCACGCCACCACTCGCACCTGCCACAAGAACTCGCATACGTCACTCCTTTTGTACAATGCAGATGAATCAACATCTGCGATAATACAGTTAATACGCCTCTATCAACAAGGGCTCTCTATGCAACATCAGGTCGAAGCGAGTCGTACCGCTGCCACACGAATTGCCCCGTATATCACCACAACTCCTGTACAGCGCATGCGTCAACTCAGTCAGTACTGTCGCGCAGATGTCTGGATGAAACAAGAATACCTGCAACACACCGGCTCATTCAAGCTTCGTGGCGCACTCAATGCTGTCCTGTCACTTAATCCTACGCAACGTGCACGTGGCGTGGTGGCAGCTTCATCAGGTAATCATGGCGCGGCGGTAGCATATGCCTGCCAAATTGCCGGCTGTCGTGCGACGATTTTTGTGCCGGAGCACGCCGCCCCCGTCAAAATCGCCGCCATGCGTGAACTGGGCGCTGAAGTGCGCCTCGTCGGCAACGACAGCGTGATTAGCGAAGCGGCTGCCCGTGAGTACGCCACCACACACAATCTACCCTATGTGTCACCCTATAACGACGAAGTCATCATGGCCGGACAAGGAACACTCGCCCTCGAGATTATCAAACAAATCCCGATGCTCAACACCGTCATCATCGCCGTCGGCGGTGGCGGTTTGATTGGCGGCATGGCAGCCGTCCTCAAAGCGCATCATCCGCAGATGATCGTCATCGGCGCACAACCCATTCATTCAGCGGTGATGGTTGAGTCAGTGCGCGAGGGCACAGTCGTTGATATTCCCAGCGATGATACGATTTCGGACGGAACAGCTGGGGGCATCGAGTCAGATACTGTCACATTTACAAATTATAAACGTTATGTCGATATGACAGTACTGGTCAGTGAACGCGAAATTGTGCATTCAATGCGTGATTACATCAATCGGCAACACCATCTAATTGAGGGTGCTGCGGGAGTAGCGCTAGCGGCCACAACCAAACTCGGTACGTTTTTGCAGGGGCGTGTGGTCGCAGTCATCGGCTGCGGTGCAGGGATCGGGGTTGAGCGCCTTTGCGGCGTCATGCAAGAACATCGATAACCCAATTGAAACACCGACCGGCGCAGAGGCTTGCTTCTGCGCCGGTTTTTTTGAAAAAACTACAGATCAACCTTGACTTCGCGACCTTCGCGCTGGCTACGATAGATGCCATCGAGAATCGACATCACGTAGAGTGACTGCTCAGCAGGCACTGGTGAGGGCAAATCATTGGCAACGGCCTTGGCGAACTCGACACACTCCTGGGCGTGTGGCTCGAGCTGATCGCGGGTGACTTTGAGCTGGCGATTGTAGAGCTGGCGCGTGTCGTAGTTTGTTGACAAGAACTCCGCCTTCGGCCAGTTTGCACCACCATCTTGACCGTACAACCAGACCTGCATGTCCTCGCCCATGGTATCGTGGTGCAAGGCCCAGCTGACTTCGATGACCAAGGTCGCACCGTTTTCGAAACGCACAAAGCCGGAGGCAAAATCCTCAACGTCCATCTCAGCGGGCACAGTACCTGGGTGCCAGACAGAGAAAGAGCCGGGCTTCTTCATGAGTTCGTTACGTGCAACGCCCGTGACTGAGACTGGTTTGGGGTGCCCCATCAACCAGAGTGTTAAATCGAGCACATGTACACCGATGTCAATACATGGACCACCACCGCTCAGCTCCTTCTTGATGAAGCCTGCAGTGGGGATAAACGCATTGCGTCGCAACATCCAACTGCGAGCATGGTAGACCTCACCAAGAGCACCGGCTTCAATTTCCTTCTTCATGGCCTGTGAGACGCCGGCGAAGCGGAAGTGCTGGGCGGTCATCAACTTCTTACCCGACTTATCGCGGGCGGCAATCATCTTGCGAATTTCACCAGGTGTCGGGGCAAGAGGCTTCTCACAAATGACGTGCTTACCAGCTTCGAGCGCAGCAATTGCAATCGGGGCGTGGTGCATATTTGGCGTACAAATATCGATGATATCGATGTCGGGATTGGCCAACAACTCTTTGTAGTCGGTGGTGGTATGGCTAACGCCGTACTTTTGGCCCCAGGCCTCAAGCGCCTTCGAGCTAATATCTGCACCTGCAACAACTTCTGCATCGGGCGAGGCTTGCCAACCGGGCATATGCGTATGCGCAATGCCACCTACGCCGACAACGGCAACTTTCAACGGTGCCATGTGACACTCCTGTGTGATAAAGGAATCTTCACTCCGCGCCAATTGTACCATACCTACTCTATGGTGCATAACGACGTATCAAGGAGAGGTTGGTATAATTGATGTATACATACCACACACGAGGCCACCATGATTCGCATTTTGCCACCGGCCATTGCTGCTCAAATCGCCGCCGGCGAGGTTGTTGAACGTCCATCATCGGTAATCAAAGAACTGGTGGAAAATTCTATTGACGCCGGTGCCCAAACTATCTCTGTCGAGATTATGGGTGGTGGCGTCAAAGAGATGATCATCCGTGACGATGGGCACGGCATCCCGGCTGACCAAATCGAGACCGCGTTTGCGCGCCACGCCACCTCAAAACTGACCAGTGCCGAAGACTTGTTTGCCATTCGCACCTTGGGATTCCGTGGCGAGGCGCTCCCATCGATTGCCGCTGTGGCCCAAGTCAGCTGTACCAGCCGCACCCGCGACGCCCAAAGCGCCGTCGAATTGCGTATCGCTGGCAGCGAAATCCAAGATAAACGCATGGTCGGCGCCCCGATCGGCACCACCTTCGTCATCCGCAACTTGTTCTACAATCTGCCAGTCCGCCGTGAGTTCTTGCGCACCCCGGGCATCGAAAGCGCTGCCGTCAATGCCGTCATGACTCATTACGCCTTGGCCTACCCTGCGATTCGCTTTGTCCTCACGATAGACGGCAAACCACGCCTACAGACCAGTGGCAGCGGCGAACTCCGCGATGTGCTCCTTGCCGTGTATGGACTCGATGTCGTCAAAAACCTTGTCCCCGTACAGATGTCACAGGGTGAGGGGTTGTACCACGTCAGCATCAATGGCTTTATCTCGAATCCGACCATTAGTCGGGGCAACCGCGAGGCAATGCATATCAGCGTCAACGGTCGCGCCGTCGCACCACGCAATCAAATCGCCGGTGTGTTCGATGACACGTACCACACACTCCTGATGAAAGGCCGATTCCCGTACGTGATGGTGGCGATACAGGTCGATCCGGGGGCAGTTGACGTCAACATTCACCCAACCAAGAGCGAGGTCAAGTTCCGCGATCCAGACTACGTGCGGCATAATTTGGTCAACGCCATGCGCCCGCTCATCCAAGGCACTGCGGTGGTCCCCGAATGGACTTTACCTGAACCCACCATTGCACCCGTCCCCCCCACACCCGAACGCAGTGCCAGCGAGCGCCGGTTGGATTACCTGAGCAACTTGGATCGGCGTGGAAGCACGTCGACACCAACGGGTGGACGGAGTGAGCAACCCCGTGTGCCAACGCGCGAGCGCGCCTACGAACCAGAGCTGTTTCCGCCTGTGGCAGCGACGCCTACACCCACACAACCTCGTTTGCCCAGCATGGCCAACGAATCAGCCCAAGCGGCAGGCGCTGCCGTGGCGACGGTGCTTTCGCACCAACGTGCCCAGCAACATGGCCCATTGCCGGCTTTGCGGATGATCGGTCAACTCGCCGGTCTGTATATTTTGGCCGAGGACGAGGCACACGACCTGTATGTCATCGATCAACACGCCGCGCACGAGCGCATCAACTACGAGCGCCTGATGAATCAACGGCAACGGGGCAAAATCGAAACGCAGCCAATGCTTATCCCGCATCAGTGTGACTTTGGCGCTAACGACGTCATTATCTTGGCTGAACACACCGATACCCTCAAAGAATGGGGCTTTGTGGTGAGCGAACAAGACCAACGCATCGTCGTCCACACCATCCCGGCAACGGTGCACCCCAGTCGCGTCGAAAGTGCCTTGTTGCAGATCTCTGGCTACCTGCGTGACGGTGGTGGCAGTACGCCAGCCGATTGGCAAGAGAAGATGCTTGTCACCCTCTCGTGTCACACGTCGATTCGCGCCGGTCAAACGCTTTCTATGGCAGAACAGCAAGCGTTACTCGAGCAACTTGCCAAGTGCCAAGGACCACGCACGTGCCCCCACGGCCGCCCGACGGTGATTAGCATGCGCCTCGACCAGTTTGCCCGCCAGTTCGGCCGGATTGTCTAGGAGTCACCCATGGCGCACCTGCCGGTCATCATCATCGGCGCCGGTATTGGCGGTTTAGTAACAGCCCTCAGCTTGCATGCGGTCGGCTACAACTGCGAGATCTATGAGTCCGTCAGCGACATCAAAGGGCTAGGCGTCGGTATCAATCTGCTACCCCACGCTGCTCGTGAGCTCGACGAGTTGGGCGTACTCGAACGCTTACTTGATGTATCAATCCAACCCACCACGTTGCGCTACTTTACGCGGCGCGGCCAACAAATCTGGAGTGAGGCACGTGGTCGCGCCGCCGGCTATCGCTGGCCACAACTCTCAATTCATCGTGGCACGTTACAACAAACCCTACTCGACATCACGCGCGAGCGCATCGGCGCAGCCCACGTTCATACTGGGTATCACCTGACAGGACTCACGAGCGACACAGACGGTGCCACGGCCGAGTTCAGTGCTGGGCGGCGCGGCCCCCATCGCGCAACAGTGCGCGGTAGCATGGTCATTGCCGCCGACGGCATCCACTCGGTGGCGCGCGCACTGCGTTACCCCGACGAGGGCATGCCCAGGTGGAACGGTGCGTTGTTATGGCGGGGTACTGCCGAGATTGAGCCGGTGTTCGATGGGCGGACGATGATTTGGGCGGGGCACCCCGACCACAAATTCGTCGGCTACCCGATTCGCGATGTGGCCAACGGCATGCAGGTATTCAACTTCATCGCCGAGTTCCGCACCAGCGACCAGCAGTTAGCCGAGCGCGAGGATTGGAACCAGCCTGGCGTGCTGACGGATTTCATTGACCGCTTTGCAGACTGGCGCTTTGATTGGCTTGATGTGCCGACACTGATTCGATCGGCACCGGGCACCTACCGCTTCCCCATGGTCGATCGCGATCCACTCGATCGCTGGACATTCGGGCGCACCACACTCCTCGGCGATGCCGCCCACCCGATGTACCCGATTGGCTCAAACGGCGCATCACAGGCCATCCTCGATGCGCGCGTGTTGGTTGGATGTCTGCAGTCGTACCCAGACGATATCGCACGGGCGCTGGCACGTTATGACGAAGTGCGCCGGCCGGCCACCGCCAAGATTGTGCTGGCCAATCGGGGATTTGGGCCCGAGATGCCAATGAAGTTGGTCGAGGAGCGCGCACCACATGGTTTTATGTCAATTGATGACGTCATCACGCCGGCCGAGATTCAGCAGGTGACGGAGGAATACCGGGCGACGGCAGGTTTTGCGCTCAATGAACTCAACGAAGCCTCGTCGCTCGCAGCACAACGGTACTGAATCGGTATAATACAAATGGATTGACTTTCCCACAGTTGTGAAAGGAACAGGACTCATGTCACAGGCCGCACTTTCATACGCCGAGAGCAAGCGCGAGTCACATCTCGAAGACCTCAAGGCGCTCATCCGCATCCCGAGCATTAGTGGCATGTCGGATTATCACCCCGAGGTGCGTCGCGCCGCCGAATGGTTGGCCGAGCATATCCGCACCACCATCGGTATCAGCAATGCCCGCGTCGTCGAGGGTGTCGCCTTGCCGCTCGTCTACGCCGAGCGTATCGTCGATAATACCAAGCCGACCGTGCTGGTCTACGGTCACTTCGACGTCCAACCCATCGACCCGATTGAACTCTGGAAGACGCCACCCTTCGAGCCAACCCTCGTCGGCGATAATTTATACGCTCGCGGTGCCGTTGATGACAAAGGTCCGACCCTCGCCGCCCTCAAAGCCGTCGAGTCACTGTTGGCCACGAAGAATCTGGCCATCAACGTCAAAATCCTGCTCGAAGGCGAAGAAGAATCAGGTAGCGATTCAATCAGTGCCTACGTCGCCGAAAAGGCCGCCGAGTTGGCCTGCGACTACGTGCTGATTCTCGACACTGGCATGATCGACAAAGATATCCCCACCATCACACACTCGTTGCGCGGCATGACCTACACCGAGATTACCGCCAAAGGTGCCAAAGGTGACCTACACTCGGGTGGCTACGGCGGCATTGCCCCCAATCCGATTCAGGCACTGGCGTGGGTGCTGAGCGATCTCAAGGGGCGTGACGGCCACATCAACCTGCCCGGCTTGTATGAGATGCTGCGCCCGCTCAGTGACGAAGATCGGGCGATTTTACAACGCCAGTCTGACGAGCGTGGCCCGGCCATGATGGCTGCTGCAGGCCTCAAGAGCTTCCCCGGTGAAAAGCAGTACAGCCCGATGGAGCGTATGACCTCACGGCCAACCCTCGAGGTACATGGCATCGTCGGTGGCTTCATTGGCGAGGGCGGCAAGACCGTCATCCCGGCCGAGGCCAAGGCCAAAGTCAGCTTGCGCCTCGCCCCCGGCCAAGACTCCATGAAAGTCTATGACTTGCTCAAGGCGCGCGTCAAGGCATTGGCCCCCGAGGGTGTCGAGATGGACGTAGTATTGCTCAATGGCGGCGAGCCGTTGTTGTTGCCACTCGATGCGCCAGTCCTCAAGATTGCCGCCGAGGCCTACGGCGTCGAGTTCAGCCACCCGGTCGAGTACGTGCGTGGCGGTGGTTCAATCCCAGTGGCGGCGTTGTTCGACAAACACCTCAAGGCGCCATGTGTCATGTTGGGCTTCGGTTTGCCCGACGACAACGTGCATGCGCCCAACGAGAAGTTCCACTTGCCCTACTACTTTGCCGCAATCCGTTCATGCATCCGCTTCCTTGATCGGCTAGGAGCGTAAGTGATGGACAATCGTAAAAAGCGCATTTATTTGAGTATCGGCGGCTTGCTATGTGTGGCAGGTTCGTTGCTCATCCAATCAACCCAAGGGGTTGGCCCTATGGCGTGGGGACTGTTGGTATTGGCACTTGTCTTCATGTTGGCGAGTCGTTTTTTGCGCCAACAAGATGAGAAAGACCGCGACAAAAAATAACACAATGCAAGCGCCCCCTAGAGTTGTACAACTCTAGGGTGCGTGCTTTTGTCATAAAAAGACGAATTACGGACCAGTCTCGAGCCGAATAAACTGGTCGGGTGATCCACCAAAGACGTAAATGGTGTCTTGTCCTTCAATTTGGATGGCCATTGCACCATTACTAAAGCGCACGACCGTAGCAGGAGCAGTAGCTGCCACACTCAATGCATCGCCGAGTTGATCGCGCATGCCCCACGTCTGCAGAATTGCCTTGCCAATTTGTTTGGTAATCTGAATGGCACCATCGATGTAGACCTCGATCTCTGACCACTGCCATGTATCGACAATCCGCTTGAATGTGTTGGCCGAGGTATAAATCACCTCTTGGATGTTGGGCAAATAAAACGCCACGCCGTTGCGAAAATACTGATACGTCAGCGTGATTTTTTCGACCGTCTCAGCACACCCCAAGGCGAACGGCACGACTCGATCAATGCCTTGCATCGGTGCAGGCAACGCCTGACAGACGACAGGTGCGCCACCCATGGTGACTGCCCCGAGGCGCCCCAACAGCACCTCATACGGCGTCGCAGCGTTTTCTTTGTGCCACTCGAGTCGGCGGCGCTCGAAATACTGCACCTCACCACTCCAGCCCTCGTGCGCCTCAGTGATACGTGGCGTTATCGGGTAGCCGAAGCGCGCGAGGCCGCCGTTTTTGCGCCAGTACGACAAAAACGGCTCACAGACGCGATACCCGGTCACGGCAAAATACTCGCATCCATCCGCAGGAGATTCACTCCCCTGTTGCCACGATCGCCCTTGGTTCTCGAGCACGAGTGCCCCAAGCCGCCCAGCCAAGACGCCCTCGGCACCGTGATCCTCGAGGCGGTCACGCTCGAACCACTGCGTCGGACCCGTCCAAGTTCCCTCAATCGTCTCGGTGCGCAATGGGCTGATTGGGTAGCCGAATACGGCAAGACCGCCGTTGTTCTCCCAATACGCCAAAATCGGATCACTGACACAGTGCCCGGTCATCTCAAAACATTTGGTGCGTTGGGCCTGCGCAGGCTCCGCACTCTGCAAAAACACGACAACTCCGGCAAGAACAATCAGCCAACGCCACATAGCTTTTTCGATGCTCCTCGATTTATTCCCACTCAGTATTTTACATGACAAACTCACACCGTTCTTACGCAATTTCATCGTCAAATCTCGGCTATCGTCCAGCTAGATAACCGACTACATCCTTACGATCAGGGCCAAACACATAGACGATGCGATCGCTCTGCAACAAGATAATCTGAGCACCACTGCTATAGCGTCGCACCAGAGCCAACTGCACAAGCTCAGGCGATTTTGTACATGTCTCCGTCAACAAGACGTTGCCCAGCGTGAATTTGTGCCATCAATTAATTGCATGCGCGTATGACGCTTTTACGAAAAAAACGGGCTCCGCAGTAGATGCCACACACCCCACTATTGGTACCACAGCCATCATCCACACCATAATCCACACCTACCGGTGCGCCACCCACGACTGCCCCGGCACAAGCTGCTGCTGACCACACCCAGCCACCGTAATCATCCAAGGCGTCGTCCCGGCGATATACTCGACGCATACCTCATCTGCCGTCACCGTCAGTGCGAACCGTGCATCACCACAGGCAATATCGCGCAACGCCATCTCGGGCCAATCGGCAGGGAGCTGTGGGTCGAGCGCCAATTGGCGTTTAGTGGCGTCAGGGGCAAGCCCAAACAGCCCCTGGGTAATCCCTTGGGCGAATAATCCAGTCGACCATAGTTGCACGAAGCAGATGCCTTGTGGGATGAGTTCTTTGAGCAACCCGAGCGAGCCGTGTTCACTGGTGATACCGATGTTGCGCAGGAGGTGCAACCCGGTATCGACATCGCTTTGGGCGAATGCTTCGAGCGCCAACAGGCCGGTTGGCAACGTCCAGACCAACTCCTCGCGACCACGGGTATGCACGAGCCCCCACTGATTAACGAACTCGCGTTTGATTCGCTGATAGACGCGCTGACGGCGCGTCGGTTCTGCCAGACCAGTATGCCCAGGCACTACCGCCGTCCAGTGACCATCAAGTTGCGGCGTGCCGTCACGCTGGAGTGAATCGGCGTACAAGCCTGCGTCCTCGATCCACCATTCCTGTTCAAACCGCGTCGCCAACCGTGTTGCCGCATCACGCCACGCTTGCGCTGCTAAATCGTCACCAAGCGCATCGGCCATAATCATCAACGCTCGAAGCGCATGATAGAGGTACGCCACGCTGTCGAGTTTGAACGGCCCCATGCCATGACGCTCGACCATGCCGTCGCCGTACGGCCAGTGATGTCCCTTGAGCACCCCCTCAGCATGTGCCATCCCCTCGACGCACAAGGGGTAGAGCTGGCGAATCGTCTCAATATCGCCACTCCAGGCCAAGTAATCCGCACACGCCACGGCAAACTGCGGCGTCTCTTGGGCATTCCCCGGATGAAAGACGCGCCCATTGGTGGTAATCTCGTGCGGCACACGTCCACAGGCGCGCTGGGCATACACCGCCAAGGCCAACAAGGCGCTCCGACTCATCGCGTGATACCCAGCCCCCATCAACCCGGGGATTGAATAGGTCGTATCACAGCCAAACAACTGCGGGTACTCGGGGATACCGGCCAAAAAGTACGGCCGTACATCGGGATAATCGGCAATCAACTGTTGCATATTATGTCGTGCAATCTGCCAGTAGGCGTTGAGTTTGGCATCAGGCGTCGTAAGCACCGGCTGGGCCACTTCGTCAAGCGGGATTGACTCGACGGACGTAGCGCGCTGATGGTGCAGGCGCACCTGACAGCCATATGTGCCGAGGCGCCCAGCCCCTACCAACTGTACATTCTGCCCGTCGCTTTGCCACTGCCAATCGCCATGTGCGGTTAATGTAATCGTTGCACCGAGATCGGCGTTATTGGGAACCACCACGGCAGTGGTACCATCGATCCGCACAGTGGCGCCCAAATCTGCCACGCCCCCAAACCAACACCCTCGCACATCAAGTGCAACTGTGAGCGTCAACGTCTGTGATAGTGAACCAGCCACCGTGACCGTCAAATCAAGTCCGGGTGCATCACTAGCCATCTGCTCACGCGTGGTAATCATGGTCTCACCCATCTGATAGACACGCTCCATTGCATCGGAGTAGACATGACACTCAGTCGCTGCCAATACCCGCTGGTCAATCTGCAACTGCCAGCCGTGCATCACCCGTACGGGATGGAGCCACAACCCTCCCATGCGGCCAACAAGGTGTTCGTCGCCGTATGGGTGAGTTTGACCATCGATGCCAGCTACCGTATAGCCGTACCGATTACTCAAAAAGACGGGCGTGTTCCCGGGACGATCGGCCTGCCAGTGAATGTCGTTCAGGTAAAAATGTTGTGTCGTCATCGATCTCTCACAATCAGTTACGTTTGTGCCATTATAAACGTCTAATGATGGCATTCACTCCATCTGCATGCGTTCTTGTTGGTTAGTCAACGTACAGCGAATATTTATACAAATTGTTTATTATTGACCCATACGGAATATTACGGTATATTTTTGGTTAATTCTTAGTCTAGATTAGGTTAAGACAAGGGTTTAATTCATGCGGCTTTTTTTTGCCACCGACATCCATGGCTCGGATGTGTGTTGGAAGAAGTTTCTCAACGCAGCCAAGTTCTACGATGTCACACATCTTATACTCGGTGGCGACATGACCGGCAAAGCGCTTGTTCCGATTGCACAGCGCCCAGACGGCACCTTTCAGGCGACGTTACTGCAACAAGAGTTTGTCCTTGACGACGAGGCGGCCGTACGCGACATGGAACGCAAAGTCTCAAATCGTGGATACTATCCGTTCCGCATTACCACGCAACAGCTCGAGGAGTTCCGCAACGACCCGACTCTCGTCGATCGCATGTTCCACCAACAGATGTTAGCATCGCTCGAGCAGTGGATTGTACTCGCCAACCAAAAACTCGCCGGCAGTGGAGTGCACTGTTATGTCTCTCCAGGCAACGATGACCCATTTATCATCGATGACCTACTTCACACGTCGCCCCACATCACTTTAGGCGAAGGGCGCATGCTGGATATCGGCGAAGGATTTTCTATGGTCTCATCAGGCTGGGCCAATATCACGCCATGGCACACCGACCGTGAATTACCCGAAGATCGCTTGTACGACTATCTCGCTAAGATGATACCGGCGGGTCATGATTGCACACGCACTATCTTCAACTTGCATTGCCCACCACATGCGTCAAATCTGGATGACGTAGCCGAGCTCGATGCAGACCTTAATCTCATCAACGCCGGCAACTCACTCGTGCCCGCCGGTAGCACGGCCGTACGACGCATCATCGAGGAACATCAGCCACTGTTGTCGCTCCATGGTCACATCCACGAGGGCAAGGGCACCGCACGCATTGGCAACACCCTCGCGATTAACCCGGGGAGCTTATATGAGCAGGGGGTTTTACAAGGTGCCTTGATTGAACTCGACGCAAGCCCCAAAAAAGGGTGGTTTGGCGGGAGCAAAAGTCCAATCAAGAGCTACACTTTGACGACTGGATAAGGCACTTCTGTCGATACCATATCGGCATGTTTATAAATCAATTCGCACGTGATAGGGAGATGTATTCAATGAAGAGTAGTCCGCAACAGAATGGCGACGCCGCCTTGTTTTTGCGCAAGGCCACGGGGTTAGTTCGTTCATGGTCCGTGTTTGATGCATTCATCTACGCCTTCTTCTCCATCAACTTGGTCACTTTGGGACTTTACTCAATCAGCCAGATGTATTTTTTTGAGGGTGGCATGCTTAACGGCTTGCTCATCTTCGGTGTTTTGATTTTGGCGGTTGTCGCCGTGTATGCCGGTTTAATCGCCATCATGCCGCGTGCTGGTGGCGACTACGTCTGGCAGAGTCGCATTTTGGGTGGTGGTATCGGCTTTTTGCTGGCCGTCACGGGCTGGTGGTTCATCCTCTGGTTGTGGACCCCACTCTACGGCGACATGTTACGCAAGATGATTGTCGTGCCCATCTTGGCCCTCCTCGGCCAGCGTGACGCCGCCTTGTGGATCAACGGCGACAGCACGGCATTTTTTATCGCATCACTGGCCACACTCGCATTTGTGACAGCCATTATCGTAGTCGGCATGAAGCGCTACGCCACCTTCCAAAAGTGGTCATTCTGGATCGGCAATGCTGGGTTGTTGCTGGTCATCGTTCTGCTCTTCTCCGGCAACCATGAGAGCTTCAAGGCTGCATTCGAGAGCCAGAGCACTGCTTTGTTCGGTACCGAGGCTGGCATCTACGATGCCACTGTCACCGCCGGGACCGACGCTGGTGCCGTCAATCCACTCACGGGTGGTGACTTGGGTAGCATCGCACTCTTGTTGCCGTGGATTGCCTTCTTTTTGCTCTATCCCAACTGGGGCGCCACGCTATATGGCGAGGTCAAGGGCGCCGATGATTTCAAGCGCAACTTCGCCGGCATGGCTGCCGCAGTCGGTGTTACGGTCTCATTGCTCGTCCTGCTCTTCTTTGCCATCGACCATGCAATTACGTGGGAGTTCTACATGCAGGCCAACGGCGCCTACTGGAACTCAGCGTGGGGCTATACCGATGTGGCACCGCCCTTCCCAATTTGGCCATATCCTGCTCTGCTTGCCGCATTCATGAGCAACAACCTGATTGTACAGCTGTTGGTTATTGTAGCGATGAGTATGTGGTTCTTCGGCTGGGCCGGCACCATGTTCTTGTCATCAACCCGTGTCATTTTTGCCGCAGCCTTTGACCGTCTCTTGCCAGAGGCAGTGGCGAGCGTCAACGAAAAGACGCGCACGCCGGTATGGGCACTCGCCTTGATGGTCATTCCGGGCATCATCGTGTCATACCTCTACTGCTACAACTTGATTGGCTTCCAGTCATTGACATTGGCCGCCACACTCGTCATCGGCATGACGTTCTTTGGCACCACGATTGCGGCCACCATCCTGCCCTTCACCAAGAAGGAGCTGTATAAGTCGTCGCCACTTGCGAAGTACGCCATCGCCGGCATCCCCTTGATTAGTGTGTGTGGAGCGATTGCGACGGCGTTCCTCGGCTTTTTGCTCTACCAATGGATTTTCGATCCATCCGCCATGTACGGTATCGGCTATAGCATCAATCCCGACGGCATCAAGAACACGACGTCGCTCTACTTCATGGGCGCCTTGTACGGGGTAGCGCTCTTGATTTATGTCGGCATGCGTCTCTATCGCAAGCAAAAAGAGGGTATCAACCTCGACGTGCTCTACCGCGAAATCCCGGTGGAATAAGGGAGTCCACACATGAACATCATTCAATCGGCCATCGAACTCATCGATGCTGGTACTGACAAGGGACTGCGTATGCGGCTTTTGGGTGGGATTGCTGTAGCTATCCATTGCCCCAATAGCCGTAATCCGGGGCGCAGTTATCGTGACATTGACCTGGCGATTCCTGCCAAAAGTCAAGCCGCGTTGACTGAACTGATGCAGGCACACGGCTACCACGCCGATCGTGAGTTCAACCTATTGAATGGTGATAGTCGCATGTTGTTCCACTGTGATGCCTACCAAATCGATGTCTTTGTGGGTGAATTTGCCATGTGCCACCGCCTGCCGTTGACGTTTGATGCTCATCCGTACACGGTGGCGGTGGCCGAGCTGTTGCTGACCAAACTGCAAATCATCGAGCTCAACCCCAAAGACGCTCACGACGGCTGCGCGCTCCTGCACGAACTCCAGCTCGGCACCAGCCCCGAACAGCAGTCCACCCGGGTACGCATTGGGCAGATTTGCGGTAACGACTGGGGCATGTGGCGCACGCTTACACTTAATCTCGAGCGGTGTGTGGTCTATGCACGAACCCAAGACGAGGTGTTGGCAACATCAGTGGCTCAGCAGGTCAGCGCATTAACGACGTTTCTGGATCAAACGCCCAAAACACTCGCCTTCAAGATGCGGGCAGCCGTCGGCGATCGCGTACGTTGGTACGAGAATCCCGAGGAGGTCGAACGGTGATGTGGTATACTTTTGGGCAGACGGATGTGTAAAGACAGAGGCCTATGTTTAACAAGATATTAATCGCCAATCGTGGAGAAATCGCCGTGCGCATCGTGCGTGCCTGTCACGAACTTGGCATCCGGGCAGTCGTAGCATATAGTGAAGCCGACCGTTATTCGTTGGCCGTACGCATGGCCGATGAGGCAGTCTGCATTGGTCCAGCCCCATCACCACGCTCATACCTCAATCAATCCGCGCTGATTAGCGCCGCCCGTATTACCGGTTGTGATGCCATTCACCCCGGCTACGGTTTTTTGTCCGAAAACGCCTACTTTGCCGAGATTTGTGCCCAATACGGCATCAAGTTCATCGGCCCCACCCCTGAGGCTATCCGCCTGATGGGTGACAAAGCCGAGGGCCGCAACACCATGCGTGCCGCCGGCGTCCCCATCGTGCCCGGCTCCGAGGGTGAGTTGCGCTCCCTCGAAGAGGCCGTTGAACTCGCCCGTGGTATCGGCTATCCCATTCTGCTCAAACCAGCCGGTGGTGGCGGTGGGCGCGGGATGCGCGTCGCCAATGACGAGGCCGAGCTTATGCGCTCATTTGCCACCGCCAAAAGTGAGGCCGAATCGGCCTTCGGTAATGGCGCATTGCTCCTCGAGAAGTACCTGCCCAAGGTGCGTCACGTCGAGATTCAAGTGCTCGCCGACGAACACGGCCACGCAATCCACTTGGGCGAGCGCGACTGTTCATCACAGCGTCGCCACCAGAAGATTATCGAAGAGGCACCATCACCGGCCGTCAGCCCCGAATTGCGCGCCCGTATGGGTGAGGCTGCCCTCAAGGGCGTCCGCGCCATCGGCTACCACAACGCCGGTACGATGGAGTTCTTGCTCGACCCCGACGGCAATTTCTACTTCATCGAGATGAATACCCGCATTCAAGTCGAGCATCCCGTCACCGAGTTGGTAACTGGCGTCGATTTGGTGCGCTGGCAACTCCGCATCGCCTCTGGCGAGCACTTGACTATCCAGCAGAGCGATGTGCAATTAACTGGTCATGCGATTCAGTGTCGTATCAACGCCGAGGATCCCGAGCGCGACTTTATGCCATCTGTCGGCGAAATTCGCCACTACTTGCCCTCAGGTGGCCCTGGCGTGCGCGTCGATTCGCACCTCTACCCAGGCTACATGGTGCCCGGCAACTACGATTCATTGCTGGCCAAATTGCTGGTCCACGCGCCAAATCGCGACGAGGCCATCGTGCGTATGAAGCGGGCACTCAACGAGACCGTCATTGAGGGTGTCAAGACAACAATTCCGTTCCAACTCGGACTCCTTGACGACGACATCTTCCAACACGGCTTCATGCACACGCGCTATGTCGCGGAGTTCATGCCAAGCTGGTTAGAGAGCCGTAAGAAGTAACATCTTCCGCATATCATCACCGTATCAAACGTGCAGATGATAATCTGCACGTTTTTTGTTTGCGCATCATAACAATTTATTCACAAAAGTGCGGTATGATAGTCACGCATGCGCCACATTGCACAATTAACAGACGCATGCCCCAGTGCGGTATCATTGGGATTCCATCAGAAAGGCAAAGCCATGAACGTCAATCAGAAGGTCATCGTTGTCACGGGAGCAGGCAACGGCATGGGGCGGGAGACAGCCCTCGAGTTGTTGCGCCGCGGTGCAACTGTTGCGGCCGTTGACATTAGCCAGAGTGCGCTAAGTGAAACAATCACACTTGCCAATGCCAGTGCTAATCGCATCAGCACACACGTGGTTGACATCACCAATCTTGAGCAAGTCAAGGCCTTGCCCGCAGCCGTGATTGCCGCACATGGTACTGTGGATGGTCTCATCAATGTGGCCGGCATCATCCACAAGTTCCGCAAAGTCAATGACCTAAGCTATGACGAGATTCACCGTGTCATGAACGTCAACTACTTCGGCACAGTCCACATGGTCAAAGAGTTCTTGCCGCACCTGTTACAACGCCCTGCTGCCCAAATCCTCAACATCGCCAGTATGGGTGGCTACCTACCGGTACCCGGCCAAACCATCTACTGCTCTTCCAAAGCTGCCGTCAAGCTCTTCACCGAGGGTTTGCGTGCCGAACTCACCGGAACCAATGTCGGCGTCAACGTTCTGTTCCCGGGTGCCATCGCTACCAACATCTCGGTCAATTCAGGCGCAGCCACTCAAGCCGAGGTCGATGCCATGCAAAAGCAAAGTACGAGTAGTATCAAAACGACTCCTGCTGATGTCGCTGGCAAGCTGATCGTCGGTGCATTTGAAGGCAACCCGTTCCACTCGTTTGTTGGCTCCGATGCCAAATTGATGTATTGGCTATCGCGGATTATGCCTGAGGGCGCCGCCAACCTCATCCAAAAGCAGATGGCGAGCCTACTCAAGTAACGGCGGTGCACACACACGATATCGTACACACCGGCGAATGCATCTGCATTCGCCGGTGTTGCTACATCCAAGAATCTACCTTTTGCGTATGGATTGCATACCGGTGGTATTGAAAGGAAACATATCGTGGCCAAGATGATTTCGCCAGGCGTTGAGTGGAACGGGCTACTGGCGCAGGCCAAGGCACTCGTCCCAGAGGCATTCAGCAGTGATGGGCGTGTGCTCAACTTAATTGAAGGTGAATGGGGTCATCCCGGCAACGGTAAGACCTATATCTCGGCAATCGACGGCACCAGCATGGGTAGTTTGCCGATGCTTGGACTCGACGATGCCAAGCGTGCGGTGCGCTTTTGTGCCCAAGAGTTCCAAACCTGGTCCAAAGTATCACTCGACCAACGCAAACAACGCGTATCTGATGCGCTCGCATTACTCAAACAACACCGCGAACTCATCGGCCGGCTGTTGATTTGGGAGATCGGCAAGCCCTACGCTACTGCCATGACCGACGTCGATCGCTGTATCAGTGGTGTTGAGTGGTATGTTGACCAAATCGACAGCATGATGGCCGGTCGCACACCACTCGGTGTCATCTCCAATATTGCTTCATGGAACTACCCACTCTCCGTATTGGTGCATTCCATGCTCATACAGGTACTGGCCGGTAATGCCGTCATCGCCAAAACCCCGACCGACGGTGGACTCTATGCCCTCACCGTCTCATTGGCCCTTGCACGCCGCTGTGGATTACCAGTATCACTCGTCAGCGGTTCGGGCGGTCAGCTCAGCGAGGCGTTGGTGCGCAACGCCGACGTCGACTGTTTGGCCTTTGTCGGTGGCAAAAGCAACGGGCGCGACATCGCGGCCAGTTTGTACGACCGCGACAAGCGCTACATGCTCGAGATGGAGGGCGTCAACGTCTACGGTATCTGGGAGTTCTCAGATTGGACGAACCTCGCTCAACAACTCAAGAAGGGCTACGACTACGGCAAACAACGCTGTACCGCCTATGTACGCTTCGCCGTGCAGCGCCAGCTCTTCCCCAAGTTCCTTGATATGTACATCCCTGTGCTCAAGTCACTCAAGTACGGCAATCCAACCTTGGTCGACAACCCCAACGATCCATTGCCTAGCCTTGATTTCGGTCCACTCATCAACAGCCGCAAAGTCGAAGAGTTGCGTGTGATGCAAACCGAGGCCGTAGCACTCGGCGCCATCGGGCTCTACGAGGGTGGCTTCGACGAATCGCTCTTCTTGCCGGGTCAAGACATGTCAGCCTACTACGCACCAACATCCGTCCTCAACGTGCCACGCAACGCCCGCTTACACCACAACGAGCCATTCGGACCACTCGACACTGTCGTGATTGTTGATCGCGTCGAGGAGCTCGTAGCCGAGATGAATATCTCCAACGGCTCGCTGATTTCATCACTGGCCTGTGACGATGACCAACTCAGCCGCGAGATTTCGAGCGACCTGCGTTCGTTCAAAGTCGGCATCAACAAGGTCCGCTCACGTGGTGACCGCGACGAGTCATTCGGCGGCATCGGCCAATCCTGGAAGGGCTGCTTTGTCGGCGGTAAGTACTTAGTCTACTCCGTCACAGTCGGCCAACCAGGCGAGCGCCTCTACGGCAACTTCCCCGATTACACCTTGCTCCCCGAAGTGCGCTAACTACATCCATAATTAATTCTTCAAAAGCCGAGTGGTACTGTTGTACCACTCGGCTTTTGGTGCTTTTACGCTACAATATGCATGTAATGCATATTATGAAAAGGACACACAATGCCACACGCATTCGTGATGAACCGCACCGATGCAGGTACGCATCCCACCTTCACCATCAGCAACGAGATACCACTCCATGATGGCAATGTGACCATCGATGTCAAATACTCCGCCATCAACTACAAAGATGCACTCGCCGTCACCAATAGTGCCCCTGTGTTACGCACATTCCCCATTGTCCCCGGCATCGATCTCGCCGGCATAGTCAGCGCCTCACACGATCCACGCTGGCACGTCGGCGACCAGGTGGTCATTGCAGGACGAGGGATCGGGGAGCGTCGCTCAGGTGGATATGCCAGCATCAGTCAACAACCGGGGGATATTTTGACCCGCCTGCCTGAGGGCATAACACTGCACGACGCCATGGCTATTGGCACAGCCGGCATTACTGCCGCCATGAGTGTCAACGCGTTACGTCAACACAATATTACCCCTGGCGCACTCCCCGTCTTGGTAACTGGGGCCACCGGTGGTGTGGGCATGCACGCCATCAACATGTTGAGCCAAATGGGCTTTCGGGTGACTGCGGTCACAGGACGGCCACACCTGACAGACATGCTCATCGCCTGTGGTGCAACCGAGGTCATCGGGCGTGACGCCGTGGCAGGCCCCAAACCGCTCGAGCGTGAGCAATGGGCGGCCGTCATTGACACCGTCGGTGGCAGTATCCTCAGCGCCGCCGTGCGTAGCACAGCCTATGGTGGCTGCATCGCCATGTGTGGCAACGCCGCTGGGGCTACGCTCGAGTTAACCGTCTATCCGTTTATTTTGCGCGGTATTCAGCTGATTGGCATCGACTCAGTAAACGCAACACAGACCATCGTCGATCACGCCTGGCACGACGCGGCGGCAGCCTGGCGTGGCCGCCGCCTTGATCACATGATTACCACGATTGCTTTGACCGATGTGGCCGAGCATGCGCATACCTTGATGCGCGGCACCCATCAGGGTCGCACAGTAGTCACTATTAATTAAGCAATGCAAACTCACGAATGTGAATATACACCTTCACATCGCTCGGCACATCAACCTCGGTAATCGTCACCGTCATGGCGGTTACCTGGGTTGACTCGGGCAGGTCAATGGTCACTTTCGGGTCTGACGTTGAATTCGGGTATTCCTGCGTCAGTACGATTTGATCAGTAGGGGTAGTAATCTCGACATCCACGCGAAAATTACGCATTCCAGCCAGCTCAAGTATCAATTGCGATCTCGTCACCGGCTCACGCATCGTCAATGACACCACCATCGGATTTTGATTGGCTCCACGTGCTAACGAGTCATAATTGTTGTCAAAGATGTCTGCAATTGAACCAGTATCAATTGCCGACATCATCACCTCGGTCGTAATGCCATCAATGGTTACCACATCACCAATTGGCTCAAGCACGGGTTGCGATGTAGCAGGTATTTGCGTTGGCTGGACATTCTCAGGAGCGATATCATTTGTTGTTGAATCTGCTTCATTCTGACTAAGCATCAACACCGATGGAATCTCATAGCCCGTCAAGGCAGAGCTATAAAAGAGTGGTACACCATCACGATTTGTATGCAACACCGGCCTAAACTCCTCGGCACATGCCTCAACTTGCATGTTCGGCAATGGGTCATCGACCGACCAAATCAATACTGCCGGTCGCTGAATATTAGCGAGTGCCGCACACGTCAACGTATCAGCTGGGTCAAAGCGTTGCAGTCGCTCTGGTTGCTTCATTTGTATTTGAGAGAAAAACGGCTCGGGAGTGCCATCACGCCAACAACATCCAACGACGTATACGAGCGTTTTGGGCGAAAGCATCTCCGCATAGCGCACAATCTCACGGCCGATCGGCACATCACCATACGGTAGTCCAGACACATACCGTACAAAGTAGCGATCGATATTCTGCTGAACCGATACGCCTAACAGCGCCACGAGCACCACACTTGCCACAATCTGCTTGCGTTGTGCCAACCATTGATAGGTCGAGTACAAACCATACGCAATAAAGAGATACGCATACGGCGCCACACCAATACTACGCGAGGCCGATGGCACTTGATCGGGATAGCGCAACACTAACAATGACGGCACATGCAACAACAAAAACGGTACAAACAACAGCGGAGCCCATTGGCGTAATTGAGGATTGCGGAGCCATACAATCATACCTACAACCAAAAAGGCACTGCCGATGATGTCAACATGCGGCACACCACTCGGATTATTGCGGAACACGATGTCGCCCATCGAAAAATAGGCCAACATACCGCGCACGATGACCTCGATAAGTCGCCCGCCAATATTATCAACCTCTTCGATTTTTTCGGTCACATAGCTACCTGCCGCCAACTCGGGATTATCAATGTACATCCACACAAACGGTAATGCACCGACAATAATGGTTGATGCATAAATCCACAAATCTTTACGATGCTTGACTACACCGGTGCGCCACAATGCCACCAGCGTCAACCACATCACTGGCGCGACCACAAACGACTGCGGGTATGAATACAACCCCATCGCCGCTACTATCGCTGACACATACAGCCAGCCAATGCGATTGCTCTGCAAATAGTAGAGCATCGCCAGTAACGACCCTGCAGTCACCAACGGCACAAAAATCTGTGAGTTGCCAAGGCGACTAAACAACAGGAACCATGAACCAGTCCCAGCCACCAGCAAGGCAATCATAGCCAATTCACGGCCACCGAGTCGGCGGGCAACCAGGTATGTCAGCGCCAAAATCATCAAACTGACCAGAATCGAGGCCACTTTAATTTGGTCATACCCCGTCCCGAGCCAGATGAGCACCGGTGCAATCAAGTAGTGATACAACGGCCCTGAGCTCAAATTAAAGTACCACGGCCAGTTACCCTTGATGACATTTTTGACATAGGTCTGCACAATCTCAATGTCGCCGTACATCTCGCTCTGGATTGAATCAATCCGATAAAAACGCATGACCACTAGGAGCACCACACTCACCCAGAAGCCAATCGTCCACCAGTCAATCACGACTGGGTAAGCTAAACCGACATTCGGCACTGAGCTACGTGTCGGCACAGTAGCTGGCGTATCCGCAACAGGCACTGGTGTCGATTCAGTATGCTTCGGAGTGGTTGGCGTATCCACAACGGGGTTACTCGTGGTCTCTGGTTGGTCAAACATCATTGCAAGCTGCGTTTTAGGCACAGGTGCTGACGCATCAACCTCGCGCACAATATGCGATGTGTCGCCAAATGTGGGTCTACGATTTCGTCGTAATACTCCAGCGAGTAACGCACGCAATCGTGCAATCACCTGGGTATTATTGGCGTCAGGCTGACCAGCCATGCTCCCTCCTCAAACACATTAATTCTCAGTCAAAAACCACCGATTCCCAACTTGAAGCACAGGGAAGATGTTTTCGTTGCTACCAATTAAATAGCCGAGCGACTCATTTTGCTTCCAAATGGTCACATTACCACGGTTCGAATTGCGACTAATCAACATCGAAATCATCGCATTCGGCACCTCAATAAAGACCACCTCGTTGCGCTCACGTACGCGTCGCGCCGGCTCAAATTGGATATCGAACGATACCGTTTCATCAGAGTTCAACTGTGCAATACCTGTCACCAGCTTATCAAGCGATGTACGAATCGCAACCCGTTGCGTGGTGCGCTCTACCGGGGCAAAATAGTTGGCCAGCGTATCAGCCCATTCGGCGCGTACATCAGCACGATTGAGATTGGGGTCTTTGAGCGCTTTGTTCAAATCACTCAAAAAGTTCTCGACCGTGACCTCGGGCGTGGGACCACCGCCATTCAACGAGTTTTCGTCGATCACGAGCGCACTTTCGCTCGATTCGGCACACGCCACCAACAACAGCCCTATCATGATTGTAACGAGTATGCGCATGACTATTTTCATAGGATTATCTTACCATGTAAACATGTGCACAATGGTACAATAATAGCGGATTACGGAGCGCTCTGTCGACAGCTCTCGTGTATTATCGAATGAATATGTATTGACGCTATGCCACCATTTACCCATTCAACCATATATGACGTCGCAGTAATTGGCGCCGGCCACGCAGGGTGTGAGGCTGCCACTGCCGCCGCACGCATGGGCAGTCGCACGATTTTGTTTACGATTGATCTCGACAAAATCGGCCATCTCTCATGCAACCCGTCTATTGGTGGCCCCGCCAAAGGTCACCTCGTACGCGAGATTGATGCACTCGGTGGGCTCATCGGTCGAATCACCGATCGCACATTCATCCAAATGCGGCTCCTCAACGAAAGCAAAGGCCCAGCGGTACAAGCAACCCGCGCGCAAGCCGACAAGCGGCTGTATGCGCAAGTGATGAAAGAATATCTCGAAGCGCAGGCCAATCTTGATATCCGTCAGGCCATGATCGAGCGCATTGTCCCACTCACCCCGAGTAGTGACCCACAGGATCCACGATTCCACATCTACACCCACACCGGTAGTCTGATTGCGGCGCGGGCAGTCGTACTGACGAGTGGCACATTTTTGCGTGGACGAGCCATCACGGGTGAGGCGATTTGGCAAGCCGGGCGTGCCGGTGAAGCCCCATCGGTAGCTCTCGCCGACGACTTAGCCCAGCTCGGATTCCCTACCATTCGTCTCAAAACTGGCACACCGCCACGCATCGATGCACGGAGCGTCAACTTTGCCCTCACCGAGCCACAACACGGCAGTCTGACGCCCATTTGGTTCGGTCACTACTACCAGGATCAGTCCGGTTGGCTGCCTGACGACGACGAACACCTACCTGCCCCACACCCAGAGTCACACCGTTGGATTCACGGGCGCCCAGCACCTATCTACCCTGTTGTCACCCCGAGCACATGGCACCCTCAACTACCATGCTATCAAATCCATACCACGCCCGAATTCCACCAAATTATCCGCGATAATCTCGACCGTGCCCCAATGTTTAGTGGCGTAATCGAGGGCACTGGGCCACGCTACTGCCCATCCATCGAGGACAAAATTGTGCGCTTTGCCGACAAAGAACGCCACCAACTCTACCTCGAGCCCGAGGGGTGGCAAAGCAACGAGATGTACCTCCAAGGGTGTAACACCTCGCTCCCCGAAGATGTCCAGTGGCAGATGATCCGCAGTATCCCCGCCCTTGCTAATGCCGAGTTAATGCGCGTCGGCTATGCCATCGAATACGACGCAGTTGCCAGTGGCGAGATTCGCGCCACCCTCGAGGCAAAACGACTCCCACGACTTTTTTTGGCCGGCCAAATCAACGGCACCACTGGCTACGAAGAGGCCGCCGCCCAAGGCATTATGGCCGGCATCAATGCCGCGTGTGCCGTCCAAGGGCGCGACCCACTCATCCTCCAACGCGACCAAGCGTACATTGGTGTACTCATCGATGATCTAGTCACGCGCGACATCAAAGAGCCCTACCGCATGTTCACATCACGCGCCGAGCACCGTCTCCTCCTGCGGGGGGACAACGCCGATTTGCGCCTGACTCCAATCGCAGCTGAGCTAGGTTTGGTCAATGCGCGCCGCGCCAATGCCGTCGCCAACAGACAAGACCTCATTACACATCACGCCGACCAACTACGTGGCATGCGCGTCTTTCCATCAGCCGCCACCAATCAGGCATTGACGAATGCCGGTATGCAGGCGCTCTCACGCGAAAGTACAGCTGCAGAATTATTGGCACGCCCTGAAGCGCGCTATCAACAACTGCAACAGGCACTTGCCCTTGACGAACTCACCAACAATGTGATTGAGACGCTCGAAATTGAGATGAAGTACGGTGGCTACCTCATCAAACAACAACGTCAAGTCGATCGGGCTGCCCGCATGGAACGTCACCTCATCCCCGCTACGCTCGATGTAATGGCTATCAGTGGCCTCCGCAATGAGGCCAAACAAGTGCTATCGCGATTCAAGCCGGCCACAATCGGCCAAGCGTCACGCCTCGCCGGCATTACACCAGCTGATGTATCAGTATTGATTTTGGCTATCGAAAAACAAAAATAACCCAGAGTATGGCACTAGCCACACCCTGGATATGTCTGACTTACTTGTTATGTGACGATCCCGTCGTACGCACCAAATTCTGCACTGATTCATAACGCAAACGATTATAGAACGACTGCGTCGGCGCAACCCACACCTCGCCGGTCCCCGTAAACGTCTGTAGGAGGCCATCACCACTAATCGCACTTCCCAACAATGATTTGTTTGACTTCTCAACCCGGTACTCAATTTTACCCTTACGCAACAGCGCAATCGTGCCATCGACGCTTAGCTTTTCATTGTTGAGCGTATACCGAATCACCTCAGTGGCCGGCACCGGCACATTCATTACTGCCCAACCACGCCCCGATATGCGCGTCTGAAAAAAGCCCTCACCCCCAAGCATCATCGACGACAGATTGGTTTGCATAGCCACGCCGACATCAATCGACCCCTCACTCGCATAAAACATACCCTTATCGAGCACAGCCTCTTCATTGTCCAACGAAATCAACATGAAATGCCCGAATGTTGGCTCGCAGTAGATCTCACCTGTGCCACGATAGCGCGGCCTAAATGTTGCTTCTTGCGTCAATGCATTCGTCAACATCTTTTTTGCAAGCCCACCAATTCCACCGACTGTCGTGTCTGCCTCAATATTCCCCTTCATGAACTGCATCACGCCAGACTCAAGCTGGGCAGCCCCATTTTGCAATGTGACCCGCACCTGCTTCAGCCGCATACCCACCTGATTCGCAAAGAAGAGCTTTGCGGCAACATCCAAGTCATCGCTCCCGGCAATCTGAGTGTATTCGATAATCTCAACAACGCTCTGCGCACCAGCAATACGCTCAGTCACAACTCGAGTATCGGTGGCAGACGAATGTGTTAATGACATGTGTGGCTCCTATCCGCACCATCATCTGATTTGTGATGATGCTGTATCTATTTATAACACATATACGTAAATGTGAATTGATATGTATACTCACTAACCATATACGGTGTCCTAATATGTAAATTGATAAATATGCTGGTGCTCACTGCACATTTATCAGACGCACAGTCAACGCAACAATCAACAGTATCAGGAGCAACGAGTTACGTTGAACTCATGAGTTGTCACATGCATGTCGTTTAAGTCGGTTGTACCAAGTACATCACTGGATGCATACCACCCACTTCAACCTGTAGCTCATCAACGATGCGTAGTGTCTCCATAGCGACAAGCGTCTGGTACAACAAACGAATCTCATGGCTAATCAGCACCATACGTCCGCGTGATGATAAGACTCGTTGAGCCTCGCGGATGACTGCTGGGTACAACTGCGTATTGCTGTTGTGGGTGCCAATCAACTGTCCAAACGGCAAATCTGCCATAATCAAATCAATTGACTTATCAGCAATCGGCAGTTTTGTTGCATCCCAATCATACACATCAATACGACTCTGCAATTGTGCTGCATTAATGTTTTGCTGGGCACACAATTGTGCATCAACTGACACATCACAGCCAACCAACTGCGCAGCTGCACCCATTTGTGCGCGTTCGATGAGTAATGTGGCTGATCCTACCCCCACATTTAAGACCCGATCATCATCATATATACCTGCCCAGCGCACCATCGCTGCGGCAACAACTGCATTCATTGCACCCGGCATATTACACACACGCCAGGAACGCGTACCAAGTGGTCGTGGAGTCAGCCGCAACAACACCTGCCAACCATGGGCAGAGGGACGTATGCGTACCACAAATTCCGCCTCGTTTGGCACGACTTGCAGATTCAATCGTTGAGCCAACTCGGTAGCGATCCGTTGCATTACGGTTGAATCAGACCCTGCCGCATCAATCTGCAACGTGGTGAACTGATGTGCCTGCATAATCAATTGCGCCGTCCGAATAATTTCATCAAAGTATTGTTGACCGAGTAGCGCCTTAGGACGCGGCACGGCAAAATCAAGTACCACAAACGCTGATTGCGCACAGCGTACAGGCCAACGCAATGGCCACACCTGACGCTGGTCAATCATCACTGCATGCCGTGAGTGTTCAACCGTATAGGCAATCTGCTCACTCTCTACTTCGTCAATCAATGCAGGGAGCAAGCCTGGCCATGTTGCTAATTCAATTGTGTACATAGCATCCTATCCAAATCCTTGTTCTTCTCATTCTACACGCCCTACAGCATCATCTCGTCACTGTTTAATATCATCTTGGTGAATAATGCGAGTTAGGTATCATTTCCATTCTGGCATTCGCATGTCAGTCGTATATCCGTCTCGATCTTACTTACATGAGAAATGTATCAACTTATGACATCTGGTGTGCAACATTCTCAAGGTTCACACCACTTGACTAGCATAATAGGTGGAATTGCGTTTTCATCGAAATGAAATCACACAAAAACACCACTGCCCATGCAATTGCATGGGCAGTGGTGTTTAATGGATGGCGCACAGACCTAGTCTCCCAGCGGGCATCCCGCTAGTACCTTCAGCGGGGGAATGTTTCACGACCCGGTTCGGGATGGGACGGGGTGGGTCCACTCCGCTTCGTGCACGCCAATGGCTCAGGGTGGATAATCATTACCGAGCAGACCAACCGAGACCTGGTCGTCCATGTCCCAGATCTTCCATCAGGGAAGCCCTCAGCCATGCGCACCAGTCGCCTCCATATGTCGCCATACTTCCAGCTCTGGCCGCTTTCCCAGTAGTCTCCTGGGGGCCTT
>JBKCLM010000092.1:0-17673 GCA_046300655.1 Chloroflexota bacterium
ACGACGCGCGTTAAACCCCGCACCCCGGCGGCGGCCCCCAAAAAACCAACCACCCCCGGTATCGAGGTCGCAGGCGCCGCCTCTACCGGGGGCCGTCATCACTTCGCTCGTCGAATTAAATCAATAATCTGCGCTTCGACCGCATCGTTCCAGGCAACCACCGCAAACGACGTCGGCCACATCGCCCCATCATCGAGTTGCGCCGTATCGCTAAATCCCAACGTGCAGTAGCGCGATTCGAACTTTTGGGCACACTGGAAAAAGCACAACACCTTGCCGTTTTTGGCATATGCCGGCATACCGTACCACGTCCGTGGCCACAACTCTGGGGCATGCGTAGTCACTATCCGGTGCACCTGCTCGGCCAAGTACCGATCGTGATCGTTCATCTCGGCGATTTTGGCCTGTACGTCGGCCTCACCGAGCTCGCGCTGTTGCGCGGCCTTCTCCTGTGCCTTCAGCTCTTTGGCGCGCTCACGCATGGCGGCTTTTTCTTGGGCACTAAAGCCGTCATTTGGCTTGGGACTCATCATATACTCCAGACAATCGATATATTCCATGTTTATCATAGAACATTTGTGCTAATCAATCAAATCGCTTGAGGAGTAATCACCCATGTCTCGCCCGCATTCATCTGGCGCACAAGTAACCGTTGTGGTTGCCACGGCGACCATAGACGTACCGTACCAGTCACCTCGCTATAGACCTGCACCTGCGTGACCACTCCATCGGCACAGGCGGCATCAACCAACACGCCTCCAACGGCGCGCAACTGGTGAAACGCACAGGCAACACGCATATCCCAATTCGGAAAAAGCCGTATCTCGCCGGTGTAGCTCTGCATCACACATTCATTGATCACTGCCGGCAAGGCAAAGTTTTCAAACCAGATTCCCATCGGCGCCATAAAATCAAACGGCAAGTCATCACGATACCGCCCGTGAACTTGTAACACCATGTCCGTACACGTCCCGTTCGGCAACATGCAGTAGGCGATTTGTCGTTTGAACCGCTCGATATCAAGCATGCCCATACGCGCATACTGCATATTCAAAAAGACCAGCTCGTTGCCACCCTCGTTCCGTTGTTGGCGTAACGTGCGTGCCGCAAGCGCATAGTCATCGGGCGGCGAATGCAAGCCGTGCTCCTCACCAGGGAAGATTGTCGTAGTACTTGATGGCACGTTATAGACAACCTCCGGATCTTCATGCGGCACGCTCACAAAGACCGGACCGGCTGGTGTGTTCGCAGTCGGATACGCGGGGAAGTGCGCCAAGATGTCATGGATGGCACTCACTAATTCTTGCTCGTCGGCCTGTACATCAAGCACAGTGACTGCCTCAAGAAACGCCTTGAAGATGAATTTGGTCAACGTCAGGTCCACAATACAATCGGCGTTTTTGTGAAGTCCGGGCGTCAACCCATATAACTCGGGTGATACGGTGGGGTAAATGTGATAGACGCCGTCCCATTGTGCCTCGGGTCGTTGCATGTAGTCGACCAAAAACTGCACCGCAGCTCGAATTGGGGTATAGGCGCGGGTACGCAGAAATTCCACGTCCCTGCTGTACGTGTAGTGCCACCACAAACTTTGCACGGTCCACGGCGTCTCACAGATCTCCCACCCCCAAGTCGGCACAGGGTATGGCATCACATTCATGGTGGTGGGATAGGCCGAATGTGGGTAATAGGCGCCACGCAGTCCGTAGTAATCTTTGGCCCATTGCATGCTAATCGGCATGATGTGGTCAACCAAATTCACGTAGGCCTCGTGCTTTTCCAGATGATTACTCGAAAAACAGAGCCAGAACGGCTGTTGCGTGTTGTAATTCATGTGGTAGTCACCATGCCACGCATTCCCAATGGTGCGGTAACTCCAATTCGCAAAGAGTCCAGGGCAGGTATGCTTTGGCGATACCGCACAATTGAAAAAGTACAAATTGCGGTACCACGTCTGTTCGAGCAACATGTCAGCGCTGGCAAAACCAGATTTGCGCCAATAATTGGCCCATGTGGTGATGCTTTCGTTACTCGCCGCCGCATAAACAGCACTCGTCGGTGCTGGCGCACTATGGTCGGGGAGTTGGCTCGCCAGCCCATGCACAAGCTCAACCACCGCCACAAAGGCGTCATTGTCGTGCAACGCACGCTCAAGCGGATCGATGGGGCGCGGTGTGCCGTAGCTCGTTTGTGGGTGCCACACGCTACAGTGACTCGAGAGCGCAACCATCACACTCATGGCCCGATCATCGGGATGCGGTGGGATGGTGTTGTCGGACTGGATGCGCGTGGCATGAAAACTTTTCCAATACTCGTCAGGTGGCAGAGATGAGTCGGATTCCCCTGTCTGACTCGGCAGATGTTGCATAAAACCGATGCCGTGTGTATGCGCCACATACTGCGGGAACTCGGCAGGTGTCGTGGGATCCGGCAGAATACGCACCCGCTCAAAGGGTGACGGAATAGGTTGACCATTGAGCGTCACCGTCTGCATCCATACACGGTCATGATGTTGATCAACAAAAATCTGCAGAAGGAGGCGCTGGTGTGTGATATGGTCGAGCAGTTGCACATCACAACGCCCATCAGCAATATCGAGATGATATCCAAGCACTTCAGCACGACGACGGTCGAGCCCCAACAAAATAGTGCCACACGGAAACGGGCGTGGGTAGCTGGCCAAGTAGTTCTGTTGCATGAGGTCGGTGTATTCTTTGTACCAGGCATCTTCTTCGAGGGCACCTAAATCGGCCGAAATCGCCTGCACCTTGGCAAAAATCTCAGCAAATGTGCCGATTTCGGCCTGATGGTTTTCCGCAACACGGATATCCCACACACTGTTATGCCCCAAATGCAACATGACGCCATCTGGGCGAGTTGTCACACATACGCCCAAGCCGCCGTTCCCTAATAATGCGCCAGCAAAAAAATCAACTGCCGGTGTTTCATGAATGATCGGGTGTTGTTTTGCCTTTTGATATGGGTCAAACATCGTCGTTCGCTCCTTTACCATCAATAAATGCGACCATCATACCATCAAAGTTTCTTGGACAGGTGGCATCGATTTCATCCGTCCATTTCCTCAATCCACTGCCCAATTGCATCACTCGCATCAAATCCTACTGCATCATCACGACGTGGCCACACATGCCCACCACCACGGATGGTATAAAATTGCAATCGATTTGCTGAACAGTCACCATACTCATATCGCACAATATAATCACCTATCTGCGTCATTGTTGGTGCGCCACACCTGTGCGCTTTTTGCCAAAATGTCCGCACATCGGCGACTGACACATACGCTCCCCATCCACCGAGATTGGCCATGTCGCCCTCATACAATGTCACATCATCGGCATCACCATTGATGGCCATAATTGATACCGACATATCAATCACACATGATGCCACCAATGACTGCATCATCGTTCCCACCACCGGCGCCACGCCACGAAAGACCCGCGACTGTCGACATGCTAACTGAAACGACATGTCACCACCATTCGACATGCCTGCCACATAGGTGCGCGCCACATCAAAATCATACGTCGCCTGTAAATGATGGACCAGCGCCACCAGAAACGCCTCATCATTGACCGATTCGTTGGCATGGAAGTCATACCCAACCTGCCAAAATCGCTTCCCCGCAGCATCGAGTGTCCCACGTGGATACACCACCCCAAAGCCATAGCGATCGGCTATCACATCCATCTGCGTATGGGCACGCAACGCCGATGCATCATCGGTGTATCCGTGTAGCATCACCAATAGTGGCGCATCACGTGGCAAATCAACCGGAATATGCAACAGATACTCGCGATTGCGCCCGTCATGCACAAATGAATGATGTGTATGAGCAGGGAGCGCAGGCGTCGGAATCGTCATGGCGTTACCTCGTAACGGTGCAGATGATGTGCATGCACTACTCATCAACGCACACAGCTTTAACATGCATAGAAACAAGACGTAGCGTATGGTCATCTGCAAATGTCTTTGTGTACGTATATTACCCTTGGGGCGTATACACGTTTTTGCTGGTTCTGCTGTCGGGTGTGCATTGTCTGCCTCCAGTGTAACCCATGCCAGACGTTTCAATGCGTTTGTTCACCCACATACATCATTTATACCGTGAAATCACACAATCGATAGCAAAAACCTCTATAAAATTATTTCAAATTCATTTGAATATTTAAAATAAATTTGAAATATTTTTTTTACTGATAACAAAAACAGGTGCGCGCCAGTGAAATCGCCATCGTACCCGTACACAATACGCTGCTGTGGTAGAATGACGGTAATTGTGATTATTTGTGCAGGAGCACGTATTCAATGTCAGTTGCACACGACCAACTCTACAAAATCCGCCACTCAGCGGCACACGTCATGGCCCAAGCGGTGTTGCAGATGTTCCCCGATGCGGGCATCGCCATCGGTCCGCCGATTGACGACGGCTTCTACTACGACTTCGACTTGCCCCGCGCCTTGACGCCGGACGACTTATCCGAGATCGAAGGGCGCATGCGCACCATCATCGCCGGCAAACACCCATTCATCTACCGCGAGGTCAGCGCCGACGAGGCTCGCACACTGTTTGCAGGCCAAACCTACAAACTCGAGCTCATCGAAGGGCTCGCCGCCGGCCAAAACGAATATGGTGAGAGCGCCAAGGGCAGCATGGTCACCATCTCGACGTACCGTCAAGACACGTTCGAGGATTTGTGCCGTGGCCCACACGTGGTCAACACCAGTGAGATTCCCGCTGACGCATTCAAGTTGATGAGCGTGGCTGGAGCCTACTGGCGTGGCGACGAGAAGCGCCCGCAACTCCAGCGCATCTATGCCACGGCCTGGGCATCAAAGGCCGAGCTTGATCATTACTTATTCCAAATCGAGGAGGCCAAGCGCCGCGACCATCGCAAGTTGGGCCGCGAGCTGGGGCTCTTCTACTTTTCTGAGGATGTCGGCCCTGGTTTGCCACTCTTCACCCCCAAAGGTGAGATGTTGCGCTACTTGATGGAGTCATACGTGCGCGACACGCAGACGCGCTACGGCTACCAGCACGTCTGGACCGGGCATTTGGTCAAAGAGACGCTGTACCACAAGTCGGGTCACTACGACAACTACCGTGACTCCATGTTCCCCCCGATGGTCGACGGCGACGTCATCTTCCGGCTCAAGCCGATGAACTGTCCATCACACATGACCCTCTTCAAAGAGATGGGGCGCCACTCGTACCGCGAGTTGCCGATGCGCATGGCCGAGTTTGCCACGCTCTACCGTTACGAAGATAGCGGTGCCTTGAGCGGCTTGACGCGCGTGCGATCGTTGACTCAAGACGACTGTCACGTCTTCTGTATGCCCAGCCAAATCCAAGAGGAGTTCAGCCTCTGTCTTAAGTTGATTACCGAGGTACTCAACACCTATCAACTGACCGACTACCGCGTGCGCTTGTCGTTGCGCGGCGACGAAGGCAAGTTCGTCAAGGACGACGACAAGTGGGAGATGGCCACCACCGCCCTCAAGCAAGCGCTTGATGCCAACGGCGTCGCCTACGAGGCCGTCGCAGGTGAGGCAGCGTTCTACGGGCCCAAAGCAGACTTCTTGGCCAAGGATGCCCTCGGCCGCGAGTGGCAGTTGTCGACGATTCAGGTTGACTTCATTCAGCCAGCTCGTCTGGGCGTGGAGTATGTCGGCGAGGATAGCCAGATGCACACACCGGTACTCATCCACCGCGCCGTGACCGGCTCAACTGAGCGCTTCTTGGGTGTGATTATCGAGCACTTCGCCGGTGCATTCCCACTCTGGTTGGCACCAGTGCAGGCCGTGATTATCCCTATTTCGGACGAAAAGCACGGGGCGTTCGCCCAAGAGGTACAGGCCAAGATGGCCGCACTGGGCATGCGCGTCGAGGTCAACATGGGGCGTGACCGCATGCAGGCCAAGATTCGCGATGCCCAAATGCAAAAAGTCCCCTACATGTTGATTGTCGGCGACCGTGAGGCCGCAGCCGGGGCAGTTGCCGTGCGTACCCGCGGTGGGCAAGATCTCGGCGCCATCAACGTCGACGAGTTCATTGCCCGTGCCCAGCACGAAATCGCAACCAAGGCGTAATTACCAACCGGGCCCCACTCCGCCCTGTGCGTGGTGGGGCTTCGTTTTTGGAGGTGTGAGATGCGACGTTTTCTGTTTGGATTGATTTTTGGCATTATTGCCGGCACAATCGTCGGTGTGTGGTGGCTGCGTCGTATCGGGGCGTTCGACGATCCCAACAGCTTTGTGGGGACATTGGTTGCGACCGCTCGCCAGGCTGCCAAGGCGCATGAGGCCGAGTTGTGGGCCAAGTACAACGCTGGCCAAGCGCCGACCGAACCTGATGTTGATGCGGTTTAGCAGGTAGGATGGATATGTTTCAACTTCTGCGCAACTCCCTCAAAACTATCCATTCCGACAAAAACTGGTGGCAGGCAATCGGCATTGGCGGCTTATGTTCGCTGACGGTGTTTGGTTACCCGATTGCCGCCGGTCTCATCCCCGAGCACATGGAGAACACGCGCAAGGGCTTTGCCAGCCCGTTGCCACCGTTCGTCGATTGGAGCACGCGCTGGCTGCTTGGGCTCTTTGCCGCCCTCATCGACTTTCTCTTTTATTTGATGCCATTGATGGTCGCTGTACTGGTCTTCTTTTGTGCCAGTCTCGTCATGCTCAGCCAAGGATCAACACAGGTACAAACCATTCTTGTGATCATCTTTTTGGGAGGCATGGGCAGTTGGTGGTTGTTGATGTTCTTGAGTGGTGTATCCGCTGTCGGTCGCTTAGTGTATGTTGACGATAGCGGATTTGAGCGGTCGCTGACCGGATTCCCCCTGCGTGAGGCGTTGCGCAAGGGTGCACGTGGCTACTACTTCAAGGCACGCATTGCCAGTTTACCGCTCTATATTGCACCAATTATTTTTGCGGTACTGATTCCACCTGCATTTGATTTAGGGGGCTGGGCAGGGTGGATTGCCGGAGTTATCCTGGTATGGCTCTTCTTTTCGGCGTTGTTATACGCCCATGTTGCCACCATGCTCATCTACCACGCCGTCGATCAAGATCTGGCCTGGAGCGACTATCCACGGCCACAACTCGGCGACTAAGCACACCTTGGCAGACAAACAAAGACGCCGCCTGGCCCTCGATGGGCCGGGCGGCGTCACTTTTGCGCGCTAAATCGACTGCCCCTTAAATTGGCTGATATAGAGCTGGTGGTAGAGTCCGTGCTGATTGAGTAACTCGTCGTGTGTGCCTTGCTCGACGATTTCGCCACCATTGATGACCAAGACACGGTCTGCATCACGAATCGTGCTGAGACGATGGGCAATCACAAAACTGGTGCGCCCCTCCATCAGGCGCAACAAGGCGCGCTGAATGCGCACCTCGGTGCGGGTGTCAATGCTACTTGTGGCCTCATCGAGAATCAAAATGCGCGGATTGGCCAGCATCACGCGCGCAATCGCCAGGAGCTGCCGTTGCCCTTGGCTCAGATTGCTGGCGCGCTCCGAGAGCTGCGTCTGGTAGCCGTTGGGCAGCTGACGAATGAAGTAGTCGGCGTCGGCGAGTTCGGCAGCCTTGATGCACTCCTCGTCAGAAGCATCGAGCCGCCCGAAGCGGATGTTCTCCATGACGGTATCCGAGAACAAAAAGGTATCTTGGAGCACCAACCCGAGCTGGCGGCGCAACCAGTCTTTGGGGATATTGCGGATATCCGTGCCGTCAATCGTGATGGTGCCGTTGTTTATCTCATAAAAACGACTGAGCAAGTTGATAATTGTCGTCTTGCCGGCCCCCGTCGGCCCGACCAAGGCAAATGTCTGACCCGCCTTGGCGTGGAGTGACATCCCACGCAGAATCGGCGTGCCGGCGTCGTAGGCAAACTGCACATCGGTGAATTCGACATCGCCGGCAATCGCTGCTGGCGGCGTCGAGTCGATGGCCACATCGACCTCCGACGGAATATCCATGATCTCAAAGACGCGTTCGGCGCCAGCGAGTGCCCCTTGGATGGCGTTGTACATGTTGGCGAGCTGGCGCAGTGGGTTGATGAAGTTTTGTGCATAAATAATAAACGTGGCAATGACACCAACCGTCACCAAGTCGCGCAGGGCCAACCAACCGCCAAAGGCTACTAATACGATGATGAAGAAGTTGCCCAGCACACTCGTCAAGGGCATCAATAACAAGGCGTAATTGTTGGCCGTGACGCCCGCTTTGTAGGCTTGTTCGTTCTGCACCAAAAAAGTCGACAACACGGACTCGTTGCGGCCAAAGGCTTTGACGACTTTCTGCCCGCTGATGGCCTCCTCCATCACCGCATTCAAATCGCCCATACTCCGTTGTAACTCGCGAAAGCCGCGCCGCGTATAGGTCGCGACAAACTGGGTAAACCAGAACATGATGGGCACCACGAACAAAGATGCCAAGGCCAACCAGACATCGAGCACAAACATGGCCACCAAAATGCCAATCAGCGACAGCACGCTGGCAACCAGCGCCGTGACGTTTTGTGAGACCGCTTGGTTAATCGCATCGATGTCGTTGGTCAATCGACTCATCAACTGGCCAGCCGGATTACGATCAAAAAACTGCATCGGTAGCGTTTGCAGGTGACTGAACAAGTCTTGACGGAGCTTCTGCAAGGCGCGTTGCGACACACTCGCCATGGTGCGGCCGGCGAACGCTTGGAACAGATTGTTGACCAAATAGACGGCAAGCATCAGCAGCGCAATCCCGGGCAACGCATCGGTGCGCATCAGCACGATATATTGGTCGATGGCAACGCCAATCAAATACGGCGACAACAGGCCCAACAGCGTGTAGATCACCACAAATACCAGCACAATCATGATGCCGGTGCGGAATGGCGCCAAATAGGCCACAAGGCGGGTCAGGGCTTGACGTGTATCTTGGGCCTTCTCGATGCGGCCGATGGCCATCGGATGACGACCACCCATACTCGCACGGGCGCCAGTATGATTATCACGTGGATTGGCTGATGTCATGGTGTTTTTCCTATCTCATTCCGCATCATGCTCGGTTGTCTGCACCAGACCGTCGCCGAGCTGACTGGCATAAATCTCTTGGTAGATGGAGCTGCGTTGCATCAGCTCACGATGCGTGCCCTGCGCCACAATCCGGCCATGATCGAGCACCGCAATTGAGTCGGCGTTGAGCACCGTGCTAATGCGTTGCGCCACCACGAGGGTGGTGTGGGTCGTGCCCTGCGCCTCAAGCGCCTGTTGAATCTTGGTCTCAGTCTCAACATCAACCGCACTCGTGCTGTCATCGAGAATCAAAATCCTTGGCTTGGTCAAGAGCGCGCGCGCAATGGCGATGCGTTGCTTTTGGCCACCCGATAGATTAACGCCGCGCTCCTCGATGTGCGTATCGTAGCCGTTGGGGAGCATGACGATGAAGTCGTGTGCCTGGGCTGCTTGTGCCGCAGCCACTACCTCGGCCTCATCAGCGTGTGGTGCCCCGTAGCGGATGTTGTCGCGCACACTCCCTGAGAACAAAATCGTCTCTTGGGGCACAATGGCGATCTGTTGCATCAACGAGCCATGGTCGATGTGGCGTACATCCATACCATCAATCAACACGCGACCGCTGGTCACATCGTAGAATCGTGGCACGAGATTAATCAATGACGTTTTGCCGGCACCGGTGGCCCCCAACACCGCTACTGTTTGCCCCGGTTCGATGACCAGATTGATGTCGTCGAGCACGGGGTCTGGCAGATTGGGATTATAAAAGAAGCGCACGTGCTCAAAAACAACCCGCCCGTGAATAGGCGCCGTCAAACGAATGGCATCGGCATGCGGTTTGATGGCCGGATCGACATCGAGTACCTCGTTGACGCGCTTAGCTGATGCCACGCCGCTGGCCCAGGTATTTGAGAGCATGGTCATCATCACCAGCGGCGTCATGGTGGTGAGTAGGTAATTGGTAAACGCCACGATTTGGCCGACTGTCATGTCGCCCTCGGCCACATGCAAGCCACCCCACCAAATTACCACCACCATGCCGATGTTGACGCACATAGTCAGAATGGGCATCATCAAGGCCATAAATTGCATGACCTCGATGGAGTTTGAGGCAAAGTCATTATTGCTAGTCAAAAAGCGTTTAGCTTGGGAGTCACCGCGCACAAAGGCCTTGATGAGCCGCGATCCGGCCACGTTCTCTTGGAGCACCGTATTGAGCACGTCGAGCTTTTGTTGGGTAATCCGGTACAACGGCTCAGTGCGCATCACAAACAGTACGATGATGACCGAGGTAATGATGAGTAGCGGCAAGAGTGCCATCGCCAAGTTGAAGCTGGTGCTGAACATCAAAATGATACTGCCAATCATCAACATGGGGGCCCGCGTACCGATGCGCAGATTGATTTGGAAATAGCGTTGGACGGCGGCGGTGTCGCTGGTCAGACGCACCAACAGTTGCCCGGTGCGCATCTGGTCAAGATCGCTAAACGACAGCGCTTGGATTTTTTTGAAGAGGGCCAGACGCAAATCACGGGCTACCCCCTCACCAACTTGAATCGACGTAAAGTTGTTACCGACGGCCACCAACACGCTCAAGAGTGAGATCCCCACCATCAACAACCCTGTCTCGATCACGATATCTTGGTTTTGCTTGGCAATACCTTCGTCGATGATGCGTTGAATGAGCCGCGGGATGGCAAGATCCAAAAAGACCAGTGTAGTCAAAAGGATAAACGCCGCCACAGCCGGGCGCCAGTATGGCCGGACAAAGTGGGCCAATTTGAAGATGTCTTGCATACCTACGCTTCCCGTTATGTATGGTTTGGTAAAGATGTTTGAGTAGTATACAAGTAAATATCAATACAATTACACAGCGAAATTTACTTTCGCAGAGCAAATGTCCCAGTATCAATAAAGTGTTGTAAGCGTAACCGCATGCGTCGCACAAATTCAGGGAGGTATTCATAATCAGCGGGAGTACTTAACACTAACAAGTCATTTAAGAGCAGGATACCGCGACCAATCAAGAGAGATTCAACTACATCGGGTGAGACGTGCAAATCAGATTGCACACTACGATATCCTGCCCACACCTCTGCATCGGCATACGGAATATCGCGCACGTAGTAGAGCGTAATCGCCAAATCTTGGATAGGCAAACCAAGCCCTGCATCATCAAAATCAAACACTGCAAGTGCATTGTGATGCCACATCACATTGTATGTGTGTAAATCGGCGTGAATGGGTTGCACCGACATACGTGCATTTAACTGTGCATACACCAAATCAATATGTAGTCGTACCTCATCAATTAATGCACGAACATCACGAGGGATTAGACTGGTTGGTGCATCTGAGATATGGTCAGTACTATTCATCAACAGTTGATTCACCAAAGGGAACTGAGCATCATCAGTTGGACGCCATAGGCGACTCTGCCGATGAAGGTGTGCAGTGAGTGCACCCAGTTGGTACAACTGTTGACGCGATGGTTTGTCGCCGACGATGCGTCCGGGTAGCCATTGTGCCATGGTGGCAATCAGCGTTTTGTGCATCGCAGCAAAGGGCACTTCAACAAAAGGCTGGCCTGCGCTCGTCCGCAACGGCTTCGGCACAATGATATTTGGTGCGTCACTGAGTGCGGTAATCCATTGCTGTTCGGCGAGTACGCCAACCAGATCGCGAAGCGAGTGCGTATTCAACCGAAGTGCGTACTTAGCCCCGTTGTCATCAATCACGGCATATGTCGTATTAAACCCATGATTGATACAACGCAACGATGCTGGTTTCACGCCAAATGCACGACTCGCTACAAGCGCCACAGGTCGCAGTGCGGCAAGTTGGGCGCGCTGACTTAAACGGCCAAATGGTGTGTGGTTAACCACAGTTCCCTCCACGTTCGTACTAAGGGCGCTCAACCTGCGCCTGTGCGCGTTCATCGGTATAATAGAGATATCAATCATTTTGACACAACACAAGGACACACGCATGTCGATTGCAATCATTGTCCACGGTGGCGCATGGGCCATCCCTGACGACCAAGTCGCAGAGCATCGAGCTGGATGTCGTGCCGCCCGCGACGCCGGCTGGCAGATTTTGGCCAATGGCGGCAGTGCCATGGATGCCGTCGAGGCAGCGGTGCGCATTCTCGAGGACGCGCCGATTTTTGATGCGGGTGTCGGCTCAGTGCTCAACCGCAGCGGCTATGTCGAACTCGACGCTGCCATCATGGACGGTGACAACCTCTACTACGGCTCAGTGGCCGGAGTCCGCCGCATCCGCAACCCTATCACACTGGCTCGCCATGTACTCAACAGCCCAGCCGGCATGTTGGTGGCTGAGGGCGCCGAGCGCTTCGCCAAAGAGCGTGGCATGTCGTTCTGCGACCCCGAGGAGTTGATTGTCGAGCGCGAATTCAAGATCTACGAGCAAATCAAAGCGACCTACGACACCAGCAAAGATCATGCCTCGACCCCGCCTCCAGGTGAGCGTGATGCGCAGATTAGTGCGGGCGGCTACCCCAATCGCCCAGGCGATACCGTCGGGTGTGTGGCTGTTGATAGCAACGGTTGGATTGTAGCCGGCACCTCAACTGGTGGCACCGGCTACAAAATGGTCGGCCGCGTCGGCGACGCCCCCATACTCGGTGGTGGCTTGTACGCCATGAACGAGCTCGGTGGGTGCTCAACCACCGGCTGGGGCGAGTCAATTATGCGCGTGCTATTGGCCAAAACGGCTGTGGATAATCTGCGTGACGACGTCCACCCGCAAGAGGCCGCCACCAAGGCCATCGAACATTTGGCCACGCGCGCCAAGGGCATCGCAGGCTGTATCTTGGCGGATCGCCATGGGCGCGTCGGTTGGGCCTTTAATACACCACGGATGGCCCACGCATGGCGTACCGCTGACGGCCAAGACGGTGACGGAGTCTAGGTGCCGATGGCTTCCTACCGCCATGCATTCATCGTGTTTTGTGTGAGTTACCTGTGTCTGCTCGCTCCCTATTGGCTGTGGGGCGAGCAGATGCGTTCTGCGTGTCATGCAACAGCGTCCGGCATTGAGACGCTCACACCAGCGCAATACGAGTGCGACCAAGCCAAGCTCTCCGATCAAGAGACGGAGTTCTTGCCCGAGATTGCCACACAACTGCAGACACCACACGAGTCATTTGTGGTGGTGCGCAACCCGTGGAACGAGTTTGGTCGGCCCACCAAGCACATCACCGGCAACACTCCCGCCAACATCTACACCTGGCTGATCTACCAACTCAGTGACGACCCGTATCTCATCACATTCTTGATGAGCGTGTCACTGACGTGGTTTGCTGGCGTATTTGTCCTACTGATTGGTCGCGAATGGCACCTGACACCGTTCGCCGCGTGTCTCGGGGCGATTGTCATGGTTACAATGCCGTACATCATGTACTGGGCCACATTCCCCATGCACATCGCCACCATTTGCTGGAGTGCCGGTTTGCTCTACGGCGGAATACGCCTGCTCCGCAACAACGTATTTACGAACTGGGCAATTGTCACGTTGAGTATGTATTTGTTGTTGATGCTCGGCTATCCGCAGGCGGTTGTCTTTGCCCTCGTGATTATCGGTGGGTATCTGCTTTTTGAAAGTATCACACGCGCACAGCCGCTGATACCTTTCGTCATTAGCATGACCAGCGCAGGCGTGTGCGCCCTCATCTTGGTGGCACCGGCCTATCTCGATTTGTATGATATTTATCAACGATCCGCACGGGCCAGCGTCGAGAGCGACTTTTATTTGCTCCACATCCAACGCATTAACTCATGGCTGGGCGCGGCTGTGTATACCAGTGCCAACCTCATGCCGCAGCTCTTTGGTAATCCCGGCAGTCGTGATTTTGTTTTTGAGTACGACGGGGCTGGTATCTCACTGTGGTATGGCTTGTGCGTACTGATTGCCGTGTTTGGGCGCTGGCGCGCGAGTTGGTGGTGGGGTCTGAGTATTGGCACCATGGTCGTCTTGACGTTGTCGCCAAGCATCTACTTGACCTTGGTTGAGGCAATCCCGTTGTTGCGCATCTCACAGTGGGCCCCGCTCTGGAGTGCGGTGTTGCCGATTGTACTGTGTGTCATGTTGGCGATAGATACCCTGAGTACGATACCTCCCAAACGCCTTGCATGGATTGCATCACTGTGGGGTATTGGTATCATCGGCGTAGTTATTGGGGCTACATCAGTCGCAGCAGCGCTCAATGTCACGCTGATACCCTGGCAAATCAGCGTCATCGCCATCATGTTCCTGGGCATGATTGGACTCATCTGGTTACCGGCACAACGCACCTGGATTATCGTGGGATTGACGCTCATCACGATTGCTGTCTATAGCATGCCATTACAACGTCGCCAACCTGCTGATGCAGTCGTTACCTCGTCTGAACTGACCACGGCGATTACGCGACACATCCCGCCACAGAGTCGCTTCGCCAATCTGTCCGTTGAGTTGAGCCACCTGATACCGCCGAACTTCAACACCTTGCATCAGATTGCCAGTGTGCATACCTACCACAACTTCATCGGCACGCCGTATCAACAGGCAGTTGCGCAACTCGGTGGCAAGCTGGTCACCCACGGACGCATTAACAACTCAATTGCTCCGGATGTCACGGGGACGATGTTTTGGATGAGCAACATTGGCTTGGTCATGAGTCACCAGCCATTAAACCAACCCAACCTGACTGCCGTCACCCATGTGGGCGATGCCTATTTGTATACAACCGTGACGCGCATGGGGCCAAGTTGGCGCACGGCGGTGGTCAATAACAATGCCAGCGATATTCGCATTGATGATTATCGCACGCGACCAAGTTTACCGATTATCAGGCACGTCGATGGTGGTGACCGGATAAACGTCACCGTTGAGGCGCTACCGCATGCCACGTTGGTCGTCATCAGCGAGCAATTCTCCCGTGCCTGGCACGCCCAAGTGTTTGATGGGCAGTCGTGGCAATCGGTGCGCACCGTTACGGTTAATGGGGCGTTTTTGGGTGTCATTATGCCCAAAAACACGCAAGATATTCAACTCACCTACACGACATCGGTGCAGTGGATGTGGCTTTCGCATCTCATGTGGGGCTTGATTAGCTGTGGGGTGTTAGTCGTCAATCGACGACGGGTGCAAGAATTTGTTTTGTCGCTGAGGTCTATTGCGACCCGTTTTTCGTATACTAAACAGAGCTAACGATTACAAAGGAGCACGCATGCGATCAGATCTCGACATCGCCCAGGCGGCCAAGCTGACACCAATCGGCCAGATTGCCGATCAGCTTGGCGTCGAAGCGCAGTATCTTGAGCCGTACGGTCGGCATATGGCCAAAATCGACACCGCCGCGATTCATGGACCGCGCAAGGCGCGCTATGTGGTCGTTACCGCTATTACGCCAACTCCGCTTGGCGAGGGCAAAACCACCACCACCATTGGGCTTGGTCAAGCGCTCGCCAAACGCGGGCATCGATCGGTTGTGGCGATTCGCCAGCCATCGATGGGGCCAACCTTCGGCATCAAAGGAGGGGCAGCTGGTGGTGGCTACAGCCAAGTTGTGCCGATGGAGCAGTTTAATTTGCACCTCACCGGCGATATTCACGCCATTGGCGCGGCCCACAATCTGCTCGCGGCGATGATTGACAATCACCTGCATCACGGCAACAAGTTCGACATCGACCCGTATTCGATTCGTTGGCCGCGCGTACTCGACATCAGCGATCGCGCCTTGCGCAACGTGGTCGTCGGCTTGGGTGCCAAAGGCGACGGTCCACCACGTCAGGTCGGATTCGACATCACCGTGGCTTCCGAGGTGATGGCCGTGTTGTCGCTGGCCAGCGACATCCACGATTTGCGTGCCAGACTCGGTCGGATGGTGATTGGACAGCGCAAGGACGGCACGCCCGTCACCGCCGAAGATCTCAAGGCAGCCGGTGCGATGACGGTACTCCTGCGTGAGGCGCTCAAGCCAAATTTGCTCCAAACGCTCGAGAATTCACCGGCGCTGGTGCATTGTGGACCATTCGCCAACATTGCCCATGGGAATTCATCAGTCATGGCCGATCGCGTGGCGCTCTCGCGCGCCGATTATGTCGTGACTGAGAGTGGATTTGGTGCCGATATCGGTTTTGAGAAGTTTGTTCACATCAAAAGCCGCGTCTCAGGCGTCACGCCCGATGCCGTCGTCCTGGTTTGTACCATTCGCGCCCTCAAGGCGCACAGCGGGCGCTATAAGATTGTCGCCGGTAAGCCGCTTGATCCCGGGTTACTCGTCGCCAATGCTGATGACGTGTTGGCTGGATGTGTCAATTTGCGCGCCCAAATCGCCAATGCGGCCATTTATGGGCGCCCGGTGGTCGTGGCGCTCAACCGGTTCCCCAGCGATCATGCCGAGGAGATTGCCGTGGTCAAGCAAGTCGCGGCCGAGGCCGGCGCATTTGCAACCGTCGAGAGTCAGGTCTTTGCCGAGGGTGGCGCTGGTGGTGATGCACTGGCCGCAGCCGTCGAGCAGGCCTGCAGCCAACCCGGCGAGTTCCGCTACTTGTATGACTTAAGTTGGTCACTCACCAAGAAGATTGAAACGCTGACGAGCACGATTTATGGTGCCAGCAGCGTTGAATACAGTAGTGATGCGCGCAAGCAACTCGAGCGCTACGAGAAGCAGGGCTATGGCAATTTGCCCATTTGTATGGCCAAAACGCAGTATTCGCTCAGTCATGATGCCAGCAAAATCGGCGCACCGCGCGACTATGCCTTCCCCATCCGCGAGGTACGCTTGGCAGCTGGTGCCGGCTTCATTTATCCACTCGCCGGCGACATGCGCACCATGCCCGGCTTGCCAGCCACACCAGGCGCCGAGCGCATCGATATCGACGCCGAGGGCAACACCGTCGGGCTCAGCTAAATTCGCACTAACAAAGGGGGCGTGCCGTAGTAGCACGCCCCCTCGTGTTTTTGCACACATGATCTATACAATGCGCGGCGTGAGCCACGCCATAATATCGTGCAACACCGTGTCACGGTCACTATCGCTCAACAACTGATGGCGACCATCAGGGTAGATGATGAGCGTTGTATCATCATCATCGATAATCTCAGCAAAGCGTTGGGTGCCACGTACATCGGCCCATGTGTCACCATCGCCATGCAACAACAACACCGGTGCCTGCCATTCATGATAGACCCCATCGTTTTGAGCGGCAACCTCAAGGGCAGTCGCCCCGACCATGTTGGTTAACTCGCCGTGATAAATCAGTGGATCGTCAGTGGCACGTTGGATAAACACTTCGTCGCGCGACAATCCATCAACCGGCGCACTCGGCAACGGTGCATACCCACTTGGGCGAAAACGCGCAAGGATATTCGCAGCCCGCATGAACAGCTTGGGTGGCTGATGCGGCAGCGCAGGACTCGTCAAAATCACTCCAGCCACCTGGGTTGGTTGACGCAGTACGCTACTCACGGTAATAAATCCACCCAGCGAGTGGCCAAACAAAAAGATAGGCAGTTGGGCATCCGCCAGTACGGCCCGTGCGGCAATATGATCGGCCACGGCTGCCCGCACATCAACGACACCACGCATGCCACCTGAGTACCCATGCCCCCACAAATCAAGGGCATACACACTGATATCGCG
>JBKCLM010000093.1:0-13548 GCA_046300655.1 Chloroflexota bacterium
TCCGTGACATATGGTATGACACGAATCTTGTGTATGTCAGTGATGAGTATGTGTTTGGCCGCGATGAATTGGCCCGTTTTGATGCGTATGTGGCGCAGCACAACGGCGGGACATTTGTGTTCCGCGCACGCAGTAAGGCCGATGTTAAGCCGTTGGTTGAGCGCTATGTGGATTTGACCCGTCGTGGTGTGTTGTATTCCCAAACTGAGTTTGTTCGCACCGCTGATCCAAATGACATATTGGTTGAAGTTGATTTTGATGATTGAAATACCACTACTGTGCAGAAAGTGAGTCACGATGCCTACTTATAATTGACATATTGTATGATATTTTAACGTAATAAATTTCATCAAGTATATTAAAATACTACCAAATGTAGTGTTTTACTTCTATAAAAAGACCACATATGTGGTCTTTTTATAGTGTATGATGAAATGTAACAAGAAAGTGTATGGTGATTTTCAACAAATTCAACCTGAAAAAATATACCATAAATACGTACGTACGTGGTATAATCGATGCATTCGTAAAACGTAACAAATATGTCAATGTCATGAATTCTGAGGAATGTGATGTTCCGGAATATGGAAGGGATTAACAATGTCGGCTAATTTTGTCATCGTGTGTGGTGGTACAGGTAAAGGGATTATTCGGCGGTTTGGCGACATGAACATTACCGCAGTGCTTCAAATTGATGTTGACGACGAATTAGTACGTAACAGTCGAGGCGGTTTGTTTTCAGTACAGCTACCAGTTGCAGATGTTGCAGAAACAAATCTCAATAGTGTTATGAGCTTGATGCAGTATAAAGGTCGACTAGAAGCCGATTTTCAGCGTGCAACAAGTGACGGTAAATCAGAACTAGCGATTGCATACGAGCGCATGATTAACCATGTTGATGCTGCAGTTGCCAAGGCAGTTCCTGCGCAATTAGCTCAAGGGATGTCACAGAATCCTGTGATTGGTCGATCGTATGCTACGCGCAATTTGCCAACCCAACAAATCAAAGATCAAGTGGCGAATATGTTGCGCATGAAGCCACGAGATGAAAATTCCGTCGTGTTTTGGTTGGTGGCATCGACCTGTGGTGGTACAGGTAACGGTATTGTGCATCATGTGGCCAAAATTGTTCAGGAAGTTGCTGGCGACCAACAGCTTACGATCAAGCTTGTCCGCATTGGTAGTTTGACGTATTCAGGATTGAATGAGCTTGTCCACTTGTCGACATTGTGGGCTGTGCTCGCTGATTACGGCTATGTAGAGGAACATCGACGACAGTCAATGCGTCAAGAGGTTGCAAGTCAGTTGCAGATTTATTACATCGACTTGCCGGATGTTGGCAAATCTAAGCCTGCACGCGAAGAAATGGTGTTGTCTGCATTTGCGGCAATAAGTCAAAAAGAGCTGAACTCGCGATTTGAGGTTGTGTTCAATAATTTGGCAGCATCGCCTAAGGTGGTGTTGGCCCGTATAGGTGAGTGGAATCGTGGATTTGATCGTGATTCTGTCTACCATCAAACGCTCAATCAGTTGCAACATGTGTTGCAAGGTCTACTAAAGCCAGAATTTGAGATCGCTTTGCGTGAGTCTGAGGGATTGAGCTGGAATATTTTGATGCTCAATGACTCCATGAATAAGCGAACTGATACATTCCGTCGGATTGCGAACGAGGAGATGTCTGCAATTCGTGCGCTGAAGCATCGTGATTATGTGCAAATGGAGAACATTGAGCAGGTTCGAGCCAATGCTGATTGGAGCACATTTGGTGCGTTCGTGCAAAAATTTGTCAGTCAATCGGACATTATCAACGATCTTGACAACATCAATGTTACATTGCGCACCACCAATGGCGATTTGATGGTCCATTTCTCTCGGTTAGATGCGGCTCGTCGTCAAGCGCAAATTGGCACAGCAGAGTATCAGAAAGAGATTACGTTAGCACAAATGGCAGTTGCTCGACTCAAACATGAGTTGCTCGGCAATAATCGTGAAAAAGGCTTAATTGGTGGTTTGTATGATGCCTGGAATGCGGTGTTGCCTTACAAGAAAACAGGCAATTTCGCAAAGGATACCTGGGCGGAAATGCAGATCAAAGATGAAAACCGTAAGGAAGCTGTTAGCAACAATATCGGTCAACTGATTCAACGCTATCTGCAGGTTGAAAAGAGCTTGCGCATCATTAACGAAGCGGAGAAAGTGATTTCTGATGCACGTACTGATATGCATATCTTGACTACCACTGTTGATACTGAGGTGCAACGCCTCGGCAATCAGTACGATGCCCGCTATACCAATTGTGCGGCACTTGACGAGCTCTTTGGGACTGAGACGTGGTTGCAAGTATTGCGTCGCTCTTTGTCGGGTGATCCAGATCTGGCCGTGCGTGAAGGAAAGTTCCGCAAGGCAGTCGAGGATGGAGCCAAGGGCTTGACTGAAGAGGGCTTACGTTATGTGCTGAATCTGCCCCAAGTATCTGATTTGAACAACGTTGTCAATGACTTGAATACCCGGGCAGGGGCAAATAATGCAGTGTGGTGGCAGGGTATGACCCCAATGTCATTGCCGAATTTGTTCCGATTTAGTTATCGAGTGTTTCCACGTTTGCCACTTGGTATGATGTCGAATCTTGAGGCTGCCAACCGTAAGTGGGAAGACGAGAAGCAGAATACCCCACCAGACTACGTCGAAGTGTCGTCGATGGCACTTGGTCTCAAGGTTTATGCAGTAGAGTGTACTGCGCCGGCTCAGTTTTTTGATAATCAGGTTGAACAGCTGATTGCGCAGTTGCGTCAGTATCTCGATCCGAAGCACAATATCTATCCACGCGACTTTATGGTGCCAGATCCAGATGCTTGGTATACCTCATACCAGTGTCAACGCAGTATTGGTGTGCCAGTGTATGTACCGGGCCACTGGCGAGATACGCAAGGCTTTCAAGATACATACTCATACATTGAGCGCTTAACCAAGTACTTCAATATTGTCGATCAGAACCGATAATTTACGTTAGGGTGCAGAATATGAAGTTTGTCGTTAATACCATCCTACTTGGCCTGTTGGGCTGGGGGCTCTACGGTTGGATGATGTCTGATATTTCGTATGCTGAGATTGCTGCGCAATGCCCGCGCATGATTCGTGATGCAGTGATTGCGTTCACCGTGCTAGGGCTTGTGTTTGCGGTGATCACGATGGTGCGTAACAGCTCGATGCTCGGTGGCATATTAGGATTGGGGTTTGGTGCAGGCATGGTGGTGTTTGGCAGTGTGCTTGGCATTTTTCTCATGAAAGATGTCTTTGGGATGACTGCCACCACCTACTGTCCAAATTGTGCCGCTCCGCAAGAAATTCGCGCGTTGCGTGAGCAAGATCGACTTCCTGCCGCAGAGGATCGTGCGCGTAAGTTTATTGAAGAAGAACAAGTGCGCGAGGTCGGTGGATATGATATCCGTACGGCGCAACAATGTCTCGCTGATGGTGAGGTTGAGCTTGCTCGGGTGCTATTGGCTAAAGCGGGTGGTACCACTGATGCGCTCGAGCCAGAGCGCTTTGAGGATGAAGAAGAGTTTGCTGCATGTAGCGAAGCGGTTACCGTTGCAGAGGCGTATCTGGATGAGGCGTTGATGTTGGCTGATCAGGCTACCGCCGACGGCAGCACAACCAGCAACGAACTGGCTACGGTCATTCGTGAGCGTCAAAAGAACCTTGCGGTGTTAGCGAATCGCTGTCAAAAAACTGCAGGAGTTCCCGATTTAGTACGTCAGGACTACTACATTACTGGCAACGAAGCATTTATCAAGGTGGCACTTGAGGAAGATGGCTCGTTTCTTGCAAACTCAGGCGGCATCATTGATGTGCGCGACAATGATGGGAAATCCATTGAAGTTGCTGTCGAAGAGAAATCCGCCGGTGCATCAATCTGTACCATGATTGTCGCTGATAACTCTGGATCCATTGCATTTGACAGCAATAACCAACGCGATGAAACGCTGTTGGTTCCCATTCATGCAGCCGTACGACGATTTAATGGCCTCGTAAAACCCACCGACCAGATTGGTCTAGTGACATTCGGTGATCGTAGTCAAGTGAATACGGTTCATCGCGTCGGTAACGAAGTCATTGATACAAATCGAATTGATGCAACTGGAACCAACACTGCAATGTGGGATGGCTTGGATCTCGGTATCAAAGAGATGGATGAGTGTATTGCCGAACGTCGTCAGCTCATCCTTATCACTGATGGCAGCGATAACAGCAGCGAGTTGTTTAGTGACGTGCCGCGTGCTGATCGCCAAGAGCGTATTGTCTCGTATATCAATGAACAGACAACCAATCGAGCGATTGATGTCTGTGTGATTGCGGTCGGTAAGCAAGTCGAAAACGACAAAGCTGCACTGGAGCAAATCTCAGGGAGCTGTGGCTACTACTCGATTGCTGACTTTGGCGCACTCGAGTCACAAATGTCGGAATTGTATGGCGATTCAAACGAACACTATCTTATTCGGTTTGATTTGGCTGACATCCAACCTTCTCGCAAGGTACGTGTTGTGCTGAAGGGTACGAACCAGGGGGTGACCGTTGACTTCAATAAGTAATCATACAAATGCATCGGTAATACCAACGCTCGTTATTTACTTTGGTGATATGCCCATCCTGCGAGATATGTCAGCACGAGTACAGGGGCGTTTACTGAAACCATCACTGACCGGGTTGGTACGCTATACCGAGATAGGTATCATTCGTCAGGTATTGGTTGATAGTGCGGATAACCAACCTATCCAGAAAATGGCGCTTCCCAAATTCGAGGAATGGATTTCGCCTGCCGCATTACTACAATGGTCACAAAATGGCCTAATTACTGATTCTGGTGTGTCACGTCTGCGGGTTGTAGTGTGTGTAGTTGATGACCAAGTTGCCAGTGCTGATCTCGACTTATTGTACAAGCACGCATTAGCGGCATATCAAAATCGTGGTGTACCTGATATTGAAATTGTGCTGTATTGGCTCAACGATTCGGTCGCAGCGGTTAAAGCGCCGTATGATGCAGTTGTGCAGATTGATCGCAAGCGTGTACTGAACGCCGAGGCTACTATAGAACATGTAGTCGTGGCGAGTTGTACGAGTGCGCTGACCGATTGGATCAAGCAACACAAAACTCAACTTAAAGCCCAGCATAAGAACAAACAGTTACAGTCTATCTGGGTTGGATGTGCATCTATCTATGTTGATGTCTCACAAATTCTGAAGGCGTTTGGTGATCGTGTGGCGGCACAGTTCATGCATGCATGGGTAAGTGCACCGGTTGAACCACGCGTACAGTCAGATTTACAACAAGAGATTCGTGAGCGTGTCGTGCGTTTGCGTGGGCGCATGCTGTCAGATGCGCTTAACATTCTCTCAACCAAAGGGTGGAATCTCTCGATGAAGCCTGATGGTATGCATGTGACGCAAGATGGGTTGGCTATCCCAAATGCGAGTGGTTTGCTTAAAGAAGATGCCGAAATCTGCAAAGACGTCTTTTTGAAAGCAACGCCGTGGTGGACAGTTCGCCAGCCTAAAAAGACGAATCTCTTACAGCATCTTGTAACACTGTGGCATGAGTTCTGGCAACGTGATGAGTTTGAGTTGCCGACTGATCAGACGATTCAGGCTGGTCTCAAACGTCACCTTATTGATGTACATCGCTCTATTGCGAAACGGCTCGATGAGGAAATCGAAGCGTTTCATCAAGAGGCTAATCAATACTTTGCTAGTCAATTGATTAATTCACGTGATTATCGCGATCGTACATATGGCGTGAAGCGCTTGGTAGAGTCGTTGCGGATTTTCATTCGCGAAATGGAGCTCTACGAAGAGCTTCGTATCCATCGTAGTCGTGATGGTAGCGAGCAGGTCATTCCGACGATTAATAATGTCGATGATGTGCTATCAGGGGAAATAGCATCGTTGGCCGTTATTCATCTTCATGATGTGCGTGATTCGTTGCAACGCCGCAAAAGCCGTATTTTGTCACCGTTCGGTATTTTGATTCGCTTGTTTATCATCTCGCCGGTTATATTTGGTATTGCGTTATCGTTGCTCTCTACCGTGATGAGTACACAAGTGATTGTAGGGTTAACCGCAGTGCTATTGCTCGGTTTCGGCATCGTCAGTTTCTTTATCTCGATGATGCGCTATCAAAAAGATGCCAACCGCATGCGCAGTGAATTCTATGAGCAATCATTGACGCCTGCAGTGATGGCAATTGCAAAGCATAGTTTGGCACAGCAACAGGAACAGTTTTTGTTGCATCTGCAACAGTTATTACACACATACGATGAGATTGATACCATCATCGACAACTCATTAAGCCATCCTATTCCAGCGATTCGTGATGATCAGTCACCCACGCGTTACACCATTCGTGAGATTAACCGTGTATTTGGCACGCACGACATTGTAGTTGACCAAGGATACATGGGGTCGCCATGGGATGAACTACGCGATGAGAAGGTGCGCTGTTATCTCGTTGGGCAAGAACACAAACTCAGCTGGATTAGTCAAATGAAGTACTTGCTCAATAACAAAGCACGCCGTGTCTATCCCAACTTACCTCCCAAAGCGGAAGTGATGGTGATGCAGCAACTTGCCGATTTGGTAAATATTCATCATCGCCAGTCTCATTATGCCTTTGGCTTCGTGCAAAAAAGCATTCACGATGAAGTTAATAGCATTATTCGACAAGATCCACTAGCCCTTGAAGAGTTGGTTGATGCATCCAAAGAACTATCTGCTGGGCGTAAGTGGATGTGGCTTGCGCAGCATGCACGTGTCGATGGAGCACCACGCCAGATTCCGGTTGGGATGAATGTAACAAAGACGGAGTGTTTGTTGCTTTCAAATGCAGCACAAATGATGCTCGGCAGTATCACGGGATCAAGTAATGAGCATTACCAACCAGTCCAACAAGTGCTCGGTACGATTGTACCGTATGAGATGCTCCGGGTTGAGTTTGAATTTGATGTTGTGTAGGGAGACAAATACATGATCTTGATTGCTCTTGCTGTGTTTGTGCTTGTCGTATACATCAGTTATGACACTGTCATTAATACATTCATTCTGCATGGAATTGGTACGGGATCGATTACGATTGCTGGCGTTCCACATGAGTTTGTGTTCCCTGGATTGGCACTGGTGTGGATTGTCCTACTCGGTGCAGTATTCCTTGCATTGGGGACTGCAATCTTTTATCTTGACTCGCGAAACGCCATGGATGTATTGCGCACTGGCGCAAAGCAATACCGCCCACTGAGTGCCAAAATAGGCGATTGGTATTGGAATGACATGGTTAATACGAATGAGTATACGTTTATTGCCAAGTATCTCTGGCGATTTGCGTTGGCTGTCGTAGTGTTCATGGTTGTCAAGTATGTGATTGGTTTTGTATTGATTTTGCTTGCGAATATCTTTTCGGCGATCGCTGGATTTTTGGCTCAATACATTGCAATGGAATCAGTGAATGTCATGATTAATGCACTGGCTGATGTCGGTATTGGCTTGGTGAATGCGTTGACGACGCCATTTGGACTCTTGGGATTTGCAGTATCAATTGTGATTGTTGTAGCTGAGTTTTTGCACCGTCATGAGCGTGGCTTTCTCGATGATTATGCAGTAATGCAGCGTCAACGACGCTAGCAAAAGTTTGAAGAAGGGTGGAATCCTTATGACCACAGGTATGACCACGGGAATGACCACGGGAATGAATATCCCTACTGCTCCATCAACCCATATTAGTATTACGGGGCGAGATATTAACCTATTTGATTCAGCATCAAAGTTTGCGGATGAGGGGCACAAGACGCTTTGGTTTGATCGTCGTATTGAGGTGCCGTTAGGCAAGGTGTTTGTGTTCCCACAAGGGGTTGTCAACAACATCGGTATCAACGAAATCTACTCAGAAGGCGAGATTGTCTATGTTGGTGGCCGTCCGAATGATGATAATCGTCAGATTATTAAGCTGAACAAGCGCGGCGCCAACTACACGATTTTTGGTAAGCGTCCGCTGAATGGTATCACTATGTCACCTGCTGAGATTGCCACGTTGAGTATTACTATCACATTTGAAATCGCTAGCCCGTTGCATTTATTGCGGCGCTATGCTGGTCGTGTGGTTGACATTAACTCGTTGATTGAGCAAAGAATCGATGAGGCGTTGACTCCAGCGCTGACAGATAATATGTGGCGCGTTCCAGCACAGATATTAGCAAATAATTTGGTTACAGATGTGAATCGTTCATTGCAGAGTGAAGGATTACGGGTTGATCCGCTGACTGCCTCGGTGCAGCGTGAATTTCCGGATCGGGTGAAAACAATCGTTGGTGAGTGCCGTCTCGCAGAGCATATCTTGATTGATATGATGGACGGAGGTCGTTATGAGCAGTTGTTTGATCCAACGCATAACGCACAGCGAATCATTGAACTACAGAAAGACCCAAATCACTCATTTTTGGATGAAGGTGATTTAACCGTTTTTGTGAATGGGGTGACGCAACCACATGCGCCACGCGGCCGGACATTCCTTGATATCTTGGTGCACAAAGTCAAAGCCGCAAATCCCGATTTGCCAATGATTAAGCACTTTACAGCGACCTACGCAGGTCCAACCACGTATGCATTCATTGAATCGTATCTGAATGATATGAAAAACAAAAATAACGTGCCAGAGTGGAACTTGAGTGTGGACGTGGTTCGCAATAACTTCTAGGCATGGTACTCGTGACCGTATACCGGTACTACTCGGTATACGGTCATTTTTTGTAGCAGGTTTGGACAAACACAGGCGGCGATGATATGACCATGAATAACCTAAAACTTGCAAATGGCAACGCATTATCGCTCGGTGCCAAAATAGGCGGTGGTGGTGAGGGGTCAGTGTATGCGGTGCCACATACACCTGATTATGTGGCCAAGATCTATATTCACAGTCGACGTACACCGCAACTTGCCCAAAAACTTTCCATGATGGTGGCCAATCAACCTGATGACCCAACCCGCACCACGCTAAAGCATGTGTCAATTGCGTGGCCGAGCGACTTGATCTACGAGAATAAGAAAGTTGTGGGCTTTGTTATGCCCAAAATGGGCAAATCGAATCGATTGTATGAGCTGATTCAGCCTCAGTTACGTGCTAAACAGCATCCAACATTAAGCTATAAATACAACTATCGTGTGGCTGCAAATCTTGCACAGGCGATGGCCTCGATTCATGCTAAAAACTATGTGATTGGCGATGTGAATGAACATAATGCATTGTTCAATGATCAGGCGTTAATTACCATCATTGATTGTGACTCGATGCAGGTCATCGATACGCAGACCAATACCGTGTTTCCCTGTTTGGTGGGTGTCCCTGAGATGACTGCCCCCGAGCTCCAGGGAGTGGACTTTAGTAAGTCGGCGAATGCCCGTACACAGGATAGCGACGTATTCGCATTGGCGATTATCATCTTTAAGCTGTTAATGGAGGGGTTTCACCCTTTTCAAGGAGTAGCAGTTGGCAAAGAGCCGAATCGTGAACAAGCGCATGTATATTGTATTCAGCACCAGATTTTTCCGTATTTGTCGGGGCAGCGCTACATGCCACCACCGGTAGCACCAGGTTTTTTGACACTCCCGGCAGTGTTGCGCCAGCTCTTTGTGCGTACGTTCGTGGAGAAAAATCGTCCTAGTGCCCAAGAGTGGGCTAAGGCACTTACGATGGTTGAACGCCGCTTAGCGACCTGCCCGCACGATTCGGCTCACGTATATCCACACGATGGGTATTGTGCAGTATGTGAGGTGCAGTTTAATGCGAAGCGCCGACCACGCACGACATCAGCACCCGAGCGTACGGAGCAGCGGATTGTGTTTACACAAACGCCGCTCATCAGCGCTACAACGCCCAAATCTGCATCTCCGGTACAGCCACAAGCGATACCGACCCGAGCAACACCTGTTGCACCGACTCCTACCCGGAATCCTCAACCCAATACCAAACCTGTAACCACACGTAGTAATACCACGCTACCTGCGCCGTCACAGTCTTCAAATACGACGATATCAGCACCACCGTCAGTGACACGCTCAGGACCACCTGTACTGAGTGTCAAGGCGATTGTGGCAAGTGCGAAGTACTCAATGGCACTGTGTACTGATGGGAGTGTCCGGTTATGGGGTGCGCGTGACTATACGAATATTCCTGCAGGAGTGCAACAGATAGTGGCGATTGCAGCGGGTCCACAGGCAGCCTATGCCGTGCGTAGCGATGGTTGTGTATTTACGTGGGGGCCAAATCCACCGACGGTACTTGCACAATTATCAGATGTGAACAACATTGCAGTGGGGAGTAGCGATGTGTTACTGCTCCATGCATCTGGTAAAGTCAGTATCGTAAATGCGCACCAACAAGTACAATCGCAAGCACTCGCCAATATCACACAGATTGCCATGGGACATCGCCATTTTGTGACAATGGATGTAACTGGTGCGATACGGGCATGGGGAGATAACTCACAGCGTCAAACTGATATCTCACCTGATATCACGAACGTGTCACGAATAGTAGCAGGCGGCTCTGCTACGGGTTTTGTGCGAGCGAATGGTGCACTTGCCATTATCGGTGGACCGGCAAACTTGACGGCTATCCCTGGTGCAGCTCGTCAGGTTACAGATGTGACGCTGACGAATCAATATGTGCTAGCAATCCGCAAAGATCAGACGATTGTTGGCTGGGGAAATACGGCAAATCGGGTGCTGCAAATCCCATTCGAAGTAGCGCAAGCGAAGCTTATTGCAGTTGCTGGCAGCGACGACCATGCACTTGCCATTGATACACGCGGTAAAGTGTATGCGTGGGGGGCAGATTCGTACGGTCAAATTGCAGTACCCGCTGATATTGCTGCTCTATAACTCGACCCAACTAGTCGGTGGTGTCAGTGCAACTGCACTGCCCACTTGAGAACTCGATACATGCCGTAGGCTGGCAGATAACCAGACAAACATCTCGCGGAACGAATAGCCTCTGAGTGTTACTGCTGGTCGGTTTGAGAATTGATTGAGCACCTCAAGATCGGCTCCTTTGACACCCACTGCAAAGACGGCGAGTTTTTTCTCTTGTTCTGCTTGGCGCATCGTCGCTGCAACGCGCTTCCATGCATCGGTGGGAGCTCCATCCGAGATCAAAAACACCCATGGGCGATAATACGGAATGGCATTCTGTTGGTAGAGTTGTTTGCGCTCATGCACGATGTCAAGCGCCATTTGCATGGCAGAGCCCATCGTGGTCTTGCCTTTGGCGATGAGCGTCGGTGCCACAAAATCACTGGCCGGGATGAATGGTTGAAAGAGCGCCGTAGGACCAAAGGTGACGATGGCCACCTCGGTACGCATGCGGGCCACGTTGTCAGTTTGGAGCTCTGCTTGGAACACCTGCAGCCCCTCGTTGAGTTGTGCAATGGCCTCGCCACGCATGGATGTGGATATATCGAGGACAAGCACGCAGGCGCAACGCGGATCGGGATTGGTCGGGTCAAATGATATTTCAGGGATGGTCATTTGTTGCTCCGTAATGCTTTTTAATTTGACGTAATTTATTATACAACTGACCGTGACAAGTCACCTGATGTATATCCGTGATTGTGCGCCGAGGCACAGAGGGAAAGCTTTGCGTCCCTGCGCCTCCGTGCGCAAAAGAAGGGGAATTGGTTGCACTTTGATACACGCCGAGATGCGGAGTCACAGAGAGTACCACGTAAGGGCGTCCGACAGGGCGCCCGGTATCACCGGTGCATATCGTAGGGTCGTCGCTTGCGGCGCCCATTTGCTCACGGCGCCCAGTCTCACCCCAACCCCCGATTCAACTCCTCCCGGTCAGCACTCCAGCTCGGCCAAAACTGTGTCATCAACGCATAAAACCGCTGATTATGTGACGGCTTGAGCAGGTGTGATCGGTAATTGGCCAACTCGTTGTTGAGGCGGATATGGCCGGTGTTGCATATGATTGAAGTGATGTAAATAAGAGCTATGAGAAAGTTTAAGACAATTTCGTGTGCACTTTCGATATTGACATCATACTGCTGTCATCAATGAGTACAGCAGTATCTATGATGCCATGTATCTGTTCATATTCGGAATTGATGATATGGTGCATCACAGTGCTTTTTTGTTCTTCGAGTCCATCACTTAGGATGATGGCATGCCACGTAGGTAGCGTGCTGATATCAATGACTTGAATGAACACATGACCGCGAATTCCACCAGAGTTTGAGAGTGTATCATCATGACTCGAAAATCGATTGGAATCGTCGCTAAACCGCGGATCATGTATCGGAATAATCGTATTTTGATTGTGATCTACAAAGATTATCCGTGTGTTGCCCATCCATGCACAGACTGCAAATGATCCCGTTGTAAACACGAGCGCAAATGTGGCATGAGACCCTTTTTGTTTTAGATTTGTCCGTAGTGCATCGGTGATATTATTAGTTGGAAGCTGGTCAATGACAGTATTAATTGAATAGTGCACATTATATTTGGCCTGATACAGTGCCTCGTTAATCAATTGTTGCGTTTTAATATATAGGGTGTTATCACTAAATTCGTTGAGTGTCATGCTGGTTTTCCATTCAGCATGAATATATTGACATACCAACCCAGAGGCAATACTACTCATGGGTGTACTTGATACGCCATCTGCTACAATTCCAAATAGCTCTCTCTGATATAGATCAAAAATCATAGCATCTTCATTTGTTTCTTTATCCGTTTTCGATTTACTAAACATATGTATTTCATATTGATCTGATGTGATTGAGTGATTTATAGGTACTTGTGCATTTGTGTAGATAAACTGTGGAGCATACCGTCGTAATACGGTATGAATGGTGCTTAGATTATTGTGTAGTGTATAAGGAATTGTCGTGTCAAGTGGTGGCCGATGCATGAGGCCAGGGAGAATTCGCTTCGGTAATGGTTCGACTTGAGGCACTACTTGCTCTTGGCTTTTTTTTGTTGCATCGAGTTGTTCTCGCAGTATCACGGTGGTCTGTTCGAGTTGTGAGATACTGTTACGCAAGGTGTCGATATGCGTTTGGAGTATATGGATGTGCTGTTGTTGGGCGTCGATTTGTGCGCTATTGTTGAGTTGCGTATTCATTTGCGTCTTTAGATCAACGATAAACAACGCAAAGATATTCTTCACAAGCTTCATGAGCAGTGTGAACATTCTTGGAAGAAGTGGTATTTTATTCATCGACTTAACTCCCAGTGCCTGCCGCTAAAATAATCGCATGCTCCAAGCCAACGCCGGCAGTATCCGTATAAAAAACAAACTTGGCTCCAGGAGCATAGTTATTCCCGGTTTCAGCCAACAGCTGTGAGCGATATTTGTCGGGAATCACAGAAGATATTTGACGTAATGTGTTTAATGCCTCATCGGTAATTGGCATAGTATCGGTAATTCCTGTTCTAATCGTCGCTCCTACAGGTTGTAAGTATAACGACGAAACCAGTGTATTACCATACGCAGTCTTGGTT